>JARGFU010000002.1:227289-300627 GCA_029210625.1 Deltaproteobacteria bacterium
TTCTTCTTCTTGGGTTTCTTCTTCTTGGGCTTGTCGTCGGACAGCTTGCCCTCGGCGAACTGCTCGGCCAGCTCGGTGTTGGCGACCGGCAGGTAGAAGAGGTCGAGGGTCTGCACCATCACCAGGGCGAAGAAGCCCAGGAAGTGCGCCGCCGCGGCGAGGCCCGCGCAGGTCGCCCAGAGCCGGGTGGCGAAGGCGTCCTTCACCGCCTCGGGCGGCGCCGCCGGGCGGAAGACCCGGATCCGGTAGTGCCCGTCGTCGAGGGCGAGCTCGAGGCGATCGAGGGTGGCGAGATCGACGCTGGCCGGGCCGGCGACCGCGTCACCCTGGCCGAACTCGCCGTGGAAGTGCACCGCGCTGACGCCGGCCGGCACGTTCACGCGGCAGCCGCCCTTCCTCATCTTGGCGAGCGGTTTCCTCTCGGAGGGGTGCTTGAACTTCTTGCCGGCGGTGAGGATCGCGGCGCTCTGGACCACCTCCTGCTGGAGGTGGAGCACCTCGGCCACCGGGCCGCTCTGGGCGTCCACCCGCTCGTCACCGAGGGTGAGGGCGGCGACCTCGCTGCCGCCGACGATCTGCTGCACCGGGAAGTAGGAGGGCTGCCCGACCTCGAGGTCGTCGTCCTCGGGATCGTCCCGGTAGATGTCGATGGCGCTGCCGTCGGGTGGCAGGCCGGAGAGGTCGAGGTCGGTGGCCGCCGGCGGCCGCGGCTGCGGCAGGATCGGCCTCTTGATCTTGGGCTCGGTGCCGGTCCGGGCCTTCTCCTTCTCGATGCGGGCCGCGGCCTTCGCCTGCGCCTTGCGCTCCTTCTCCTCGCGGGCCTTGCGGGCCTTCTCTTCCTTGGCCGCCTGCGCGGCGGCCTTGCGCGCGGCCTTCTCCTCCCGGGCCGCCGTGTCCTCGACCGGGGCGGAGGGGGCGCGCTCGTGGCGCGTCTCGGGCTGCTGCAGGGCGTGGCCGAGCTGGCTGGCGGGATCCGTCGCCATCTCCTCGGCCAGCGGGGGCCGGGCGGCGCCGAGGGGATCCGCGGCGAGCTCGGGCGGCCGGTCGACCACCATGGTGGCGTCCGAGCCGGTGTGGGCCGCGGCGGGGGCCTTGTTGCTCGCGGGGCGCACCCGGAAGGTGAAGCGGCCGGCGGCGACGGTGTCCTCGGGGCCGAGGACCGCGAAGTCCACCCGCTCCCCGTTCACGTCCACCGGACCGCCGGTGGTCGTCAGCATGATCGTGTCACCGTCCCGGTGGAGGACGGCGTGCTTCTCGGCCACCGTCTTGTCGCCGGCGGCGCGCAGGTGCGCGCGAGGCCCCGAGCCCACGACGGCCTCATCGGGGAGCTCGACGGTGCGCATCACCCGGTCGCCGACGAGGATCTCGACGTGGATGCCCTTGGGCGCGATCCCCGGGCCGACGCCGTCGGTGACCACCGGGGCCTTGGTGGTCATGGCCGCCAGCAGCTCCTGAGAGACCTGGACCTGGCGGGTCTCCTCTCCCTCCTCCTCGTCGTCCTCCTCCTCCGGGGCAGCGGGCGCCGGGGCCTCGGCCATCGCGGGCTCGCGCGCCTGGGAGGGGGTGCCCATGTTGAAGACGTAGGAGAGGGAGTCGACGGTCTCGGAGTCGAACTCGGCCTCCCCGCCGCTCTGGATGACCTTCAGCCAGGCCTCGAGGCGATCGGGGAAGAGGCTCTTCATGAAGCGGGCGAGGTGCACCGGCGTGATGGGCGAGCCCTGGCCGTGGAGGAAGCGCTCCAGGGCCATGTGCATCCGGTGGCAGTCCTTGAAGCGATCGCCGGGCTTCTTCTCGAGAGCCCGCATCACGATGGCCTCGAGCTCGGCCGGGACGTTCGCCCGGATCGAGGAGGGCTTCGCCGGCGTGGTCTCGCAGATGGCCTTCACCGTCGCCAGATCGGTCTCGTGCGAGTAGAGCCGCTGGCCGGTGATCATCTCCCAGAGCACGATGCCCAGGGAGAAGATGTCCGAGCGGTGATCGAGGGGCTGCCCGGAGCACTGCTCCGGCGACATGTAGCCGTAGTGGCCCTTGACCATCCCCACCCGCGTCTCGCGGATGTGCGACGCGGCCTTGGCGATGCCGAAGTCGACGATCTTCACCTGCCCCTGGTAGGAGAGCAGGATGTTCGCCGGGGAGAGATCGCGGTGGACGAGGTCGAGGGGCTGGCCCTTGGTGTCGGCCTTGGTGTGGGCGTAGTAGAGCGCCTCACAGGCCTGGGAGATGACCTTGGCGGCGTAGGCCACCGGCATCGCGCTGTGGCCGCGCTCGCCGATCCGCTTCTGGAGGTAGCGCAGGTTCTCGCCCTGGACGAACTCCATGGCGATGAAGAGCGAGGAGTTCATCTTCCCCAGGTCGAAGATCTGCACGATGTTCGGGTGAGAGAGCTGGGCGGCCAGCCTCCCCTCGTCCACGAACATCTGGATGAACTCCTTGTTGGCGAGCAGGTGGGGCAGGATGCGCTTGAGGACGACGAGCTTCTCGAAGCCCTCGAGGCCGCGCTGGCGCGCCAGCCAGATCTCGGCCATGCCGCCAGTGGCGAGGTGCCGGAGCACCTGGTAGCGCTGGGAGGTTCCTGCCACGGTCTACTCTTCCTTGTCCTGCACGTCCTTGCCGAGCACGGGCTCGACGATCTGCTGGAGGTAGCTCTGCCGCATCGAGAGGAGGGGGGGCAGCTTCCGGGGGGCGCGCTGGAAGAGGTAGACCGCGCCGGAGGTGGCGGTCTGTCCCTTCACCAGGCGGGCGTCGAACTCCATGCGGTTGGAGCGGCGCAAGGAGGCGCCCGGGGGAGGGGCCGCGCCGCCGCCCTCTTCGCCCTCGGAGAGGCCGGTGAGGTCGCCCTCACCCGAGTCGAGGATGTCGCTGGCCTCCGCCGGAGCCGCGGCCGGGGGCGCCGCCTCGGGGACGGGATCCGGCTTGGGCGGAGGCTTCTTCTTGCCGGGCCGGCGCGTCTTCTTGCGGCAGCCTGCTGCCACGTCATCGCCGCGGGGCGCGCCGGCCTGGGCGAGGGCCGGCAGGGAGAGCAGGAGGGCCGCGACGATGGAGAGGAGGAGCTTCATTTCTTCATGATCGCCAGCCGGTACTTGGAGAACCCGGCGATGCGGGCCGAGCGCATCACCAGGTAGAGCGTCTGGTAGTCGAGGTTCTTGTCGCCCTGCATCAGGACGATGGTGCCCGCCTCCTCCTCCTCGGTGGCGGGATCCTCCGCCTCCGCCTCGGGGTCGGCGTCCTCTTCCTCGTCGGCGGCCTGGTCGCCGCCCGGGGGGTTCTTCTCGAGGAAGATGGCCTCGAGGACCTCCACCACCGGGTCGATCTGACCGGCCTGGTAGTCCTCGGCCGTGGCCTTGCCCTTCTGCAGGGCGTAGACCTTCTTGTCCTCGACGATGATCGCGTCGGGGGTGATCGACATGTTCACCGCGGGCTTGAAGACGCTCTGCGCCGAGGACTCGGGCAGGGTGAGGTCGGGGTTCAGCTTGAAGTCGTAGTCCTCGGCCTCGAAGCTCACGATCAGGAAGATCAGGATGATCGTGAACATGTCGAGGAGGCTCGTCAGCATCAGGGCCGGCGCCTTCTTCTTCTTGACCTGCATCCTCACGGCGCAGGCTCCTCGGCCGGCTCTTCCGTGCTCGCGCCCTCGGCGTCGGGGTCCGGCCGGATCAGGCGGGAGAAGACGGTGACCGGGAAGAGGGGCTCGTGGACGTCGTCCTTGCCCTCGGCCTTGATGATCCGCTCCCGGGTGACGTCCAGGATGCTCACCAGATCCTGGTAGACGACCGCCTCGGAGGGGAGGACGATCATCGTGTCGCTCTTGGGATAGTTGGTCTTGACGTTCAGCACCGCTGCCTGGATGGCCGGGAGATCGAAGCCATCCTTCCCCCTGGGGAAGGTCCCGCCGAGCGCCTCGAGCTCCTGCTCACTCAGACCACTGGCGGAGGCCGAGAGTTCCACCGAGGCCTCGTCCACCTGCAGGTTCAGGGTGACGATCTCGGTCTTCTCGGGCTCGTTGGTCCCCTCCGGGGTGTGGGTGGGCAGCGAGGTGGGGATCACGCCGATGTGGTAGAAGGCCGCCCCGAGGAGCAGGAAGGGAATGAGGGTCATCATGAGGTTCATGATGGGGATCAGGTTCAGATCCTCGGCCTCTTTCGCCTTGCGGAACTTGGAGAACATTCGCTGAAGGTCTGCTCGTTCGGGTTCCTAGGCCACGCCCCGGTGGCTCTCGGAGGAGCCGCTGGTGGGCGAGGGGGCCTGCATCTCGCGGACGGTGCCGGTGAGGGCGACCATCAGCTGGCTGGCGCCATCCTCCACCTCGAGGACGATCTTCTCGGAGCGCTCCGAGAGGAAGTGGTGGAAGAAGAGGAGGGGCACCGCCACGACGATGCCGAAGGCGGTCGTGTACATGGCCTGGGAGATGCCGTCGGCCAGGGCGGTCTGCCGCTCGGCGGCGCTGGCGGCCGCGACGCTGGCGAAGGCCGCGATGAGGCCGAAGATGGTGCCGAGCAGCCCGAGGAGGGTGGCGGTGTTGGCCAGCAGACCCAGGAGGCCGACGCGCTTCTGCAGGTGGGGCAGGGCGCCGATCATCTCCTTCTCCATCGCTCGCTCGATCTCCTTCTCGCGCCGGTTGGCGCGCAGGAGGCCGGCGCGGACGACGTCCACCACGGGGTGGCGGGTGTTCACCGAGCAGGCGTCCACGGCCTGGCGGAAGCGGCGGGCCTCCACGTGGCCGACCACCGTCGCCATGAAGCGGCGGATGTCCAGCTTGCGCAGGAGGAAGAGGTTGAAGGCGCGCTCCGCGAAGACGGTGGTCCCCAGGATGGAGACGATCAGGATGACGTACATCATCCATCCGCCACGACTCAGGTACTCAAGAATGGTGCTCATGGAGCTCCTTCTCCGGAAATGAGGCCACTGGTGATCCCGACCTCGTTCTCTTCGCTCTGGATGGTCTCGAGGGTCAGCAGGGTACCCGACTCGGGGGCCGTGCGTCTGATCTCGTGACGTTCCACCTTGATTGAGGCTGTATCCGTGTTCAGGGACAGCCAGTCCAACGACCCCGCCGGGATGGCCTGGCATCCATCGTCCACCACCCTGCATATCACGCGATTGCGGGTCGCGGGGTTGGTGGGGTCGGCCGGGTCGTCGGTGGTCAGCTCGATCTGCACCCAGGTCGCGCCCGAGGGGACCCACTCGACGAGCATCTCGGCGCCCAGCGCCTCCCGGGAGGTCGTCAGCCCCTCGAGGGGGGCGGCGGCGGTCACGGCCTCGTCGACCGAGGGGAAGGTGGCCGCGCCGCTGGTGTCGGCCTGCCAGCTGGCCCGCAGCTCCTCGCTGCCCAGGACGCTGGCCTGGGGCGAGGAGGCATAGGCGCCGCTGACCGTGCCCACGTCGAGGGCCCCGCCGGGCAGGCCCTCGATCCGGGCGCCCTGCACGGTGAGGGCCGCGGGGGGGGTGTCGATGACCGGCACGCCCACCACTCGCCAGCAGTTCTCCCCGTCCATGTCCACCGGGGCCGGGGAGCCCTGGTAGGGGGTGAAGTCGAAGACCAGGATCTTCACGGTGCCCGCGGCGCCGCCGCCGATGCGATCGGTGCGCTGCTCGGCGGTGACCACGGCCTCCCTCCCGGGGGCGTCCCCGGGGCCGGCGCCCGGGGGCAGCTCCAGGATCGGCAGGGCGCGATCCAGGCACTCCTCGGGGACCTTGCCGCCGCCGGTGCCGCAGGCCAGGGAGAGGGCCGCCAGGGTCGCGGGCAAGAGGGCGATCCTTCTCATGGCTGGCCTCCCAGGGGTGGCCGCACGAACTCCTCGTCCATCACCGTCACGATCGCATCGGGCGGGTTGCGGAAGTCGGGCGGGATGTACTGAACGGGCAGGTTCGCGATCCGGAAGGGGCCGGGGATGGTGGTGCGATCCTCGGGTGCCTGGGCGAAGTAGATGAAGAGGTCGTTCCAGCCGCCCTCGACCTCGCCGCCGGTGGGCAGGGTCTCCATCAGCTTCACGTTGCGGACCGTGTAGGAGAGGCACTGGCGCTCGCGGAAGATGACCCGCACCGACTCCTGGGTGTCGACCGGTGGAAGCTGCGCCGGATCGGCGCGGATGAGGAGCTTGCGGCCGGCCTCTCCCTGCACGGGGGCGTAGGAGGAGGAGGGCACCTCGACCTCGCCCCCGTTGCCCACGGCGACCGCGGGCCCCGGCCGGGCGTCGAGGGGATCCTGCCAGGTGAGGCTGGGGGCTGCCCCGGCGAAGAAGCGCAGGGTCCCCACGCCGCCGATGCCGTCGGCCGTGCCGTCCGAGATGCCGATGATCTCCACGCCCGTGAGGTAGCGCAGGCGCGAGGCGCTGGGCTCGGAGGAGAAGCCCTCGTCGACGATCTGGTAGCGGTAGCCCTGGGCGAGGTGCCCGGTGGCGTCCGAGCTGCGGGGGTCAGTGTGGGCCGCGACCTCGTCGGCGTTGCTCACTCCGTCGCCGTCGATGTCCCCCACCGCGTC
Source organism: Deltaproteobacteria bacterium (assembly GCA_029210625.1). Lineage (NCBI taxonomy): Bacteria > Pseudomonadati > Myxococcota > Myxococcia > Deltaproteobacteria bacterium. Next base: position 233,768 of record JARGFU010000002.1, read on the forward strand.
CGGGTTCACGTAGTCGGTGCCGCTCACCAGCTCGAGGCGGTCGGGGAGGGCGTCGCCGTCGGAGTCGACCAGGGAGGGGTCGGTGCCGATCAGGGCCTCGTCACAGTTGGAGAGGCCATCCCGGTCGAGATCCCGCTCGGGGTTCTCGAGAGGGGTGCAGGCCGAGGGGGTGTTGATCGCGAGCGGATCGAAGCCCACCAGGATCTCGACCAGATCGCCGATCCCGTCGCCGTCGCTGTCACGCAGATCGGGAAGGGTGCCCTCGAGCTCCTCGTCGGCGTCGGGCAGGCCGTCGGCGTCCGAGTCGACCACCTGCCCATCCGCGGTGGCGATCGAGTTGGCGTTGGAGACCAGCAGGTGCTTGGCCGAGAGCACCGTGCGCAGGTTCAGCACGTCCAGCCCGGTGAGGGTGAAGGTGTTGGGCGACGCGAAGCGCTGGTAGAGCCCGGAGCCGGCGAAGGCCATCCGGCCCATGCCCCAGCCCACGGTGTCGTTGTCGGAGGAGGCCAGCTCGGCGGCGAGGTGGACCACGTGGAGGCGCAGGCCCGCGGCGCCGGCCCGCTGGACGGCCTCGGACATCTCCACCACGTCCAGCACCTCGAGCTGCGCCTGGCAATTCGGATCCTGAACGTTGCCGCCGGTGATGCAGGCGGTGTCGGTGGGCTGACAGCACTCGGAGCGCATGGTCAGGGGCTGGTGGAGGCCGGCGTTGGCCAGGATGATGACGTACTGGGTGAGGATCCGCTCGCCCGAGGTGACCTCGGCCATGTCCCCCTCGATGAGGGCGCGGGCGGTGCGCAGGCCCTCGCGGTAGCGGCGGCACTGGAAGTTGCCGATGCAGGGCTGGGGCAGCGAGAGCTGGTTGATGGCGTTGAGCAGCTCGCCCGGGTTCCGGGTGAAGTTGCCCTCGAGGGGGGCGAGCTTGCGGCTGGCGCCGGCGTAGCCCACCACCGCCAGCTCGTACTCGGGGTGGGTGAGGGCCGACTGGACGAAGGCCGAGAGCACCTGGATCCGCAGGCTGCCGGGATCGAAGGAGGAGAAGAGGGGGCCGGCGGCCTGATCGACCACCAGCACCACCTTCACCGGGAAGCGGGCCGAGGCCGGATCCTCGGTGCAGACCCGCCCCTGGAGGGTCATGCGATCCGGCTCCGCCGGCGGGCGGAAGCGGTGGTAGAGGTTCGCCTCGGTGCAGGCCGCCAGCGTGGTGAAGAGGCCGAGGGTGGAGAGGAGCGCGAGCCGCCGCATCAGGGCCCCCCGTCCGTGCCGCAGGCGCTGCCGCCGTCGGGGAGGGTGGTGGGATCCCGGGGCTGGAGGGTCTCGCAGACGTTCGGGGTGCCGCCGAACTGGGCGATCTCGCAGAGGCCGGCCACGCAGGTCTGACCGAAGGCGCAGGAGACGCCCAGGCAGTCGGAGGTGAGCGCCACCGTGACGTCGGTGCTGCCGCGGACCGGGAACTCGATCCGGGCCTCCACCCGGGTGACCTCGATCTGATCCCGCAGGCCCTGGACCGTGACCCACATCCTCCCCGCGCCCTCGCGCAGATCGAAGCTCTGCGGCAGGGCCTCGGGATCGAGGGGGCAGCCGCCGTCGGCGGGGAACTCGTAGAGATCGAAGACCCCGGAGTAGGACTCGACGCCGTTCTCGTCGGAGAGGGAGAGGCGCAGGGTGTCGACCTCGGTGGGCACGGCCACGTCGCCGCAGACCTCGACGGAGACCGCCGGCCCCGACAGACACCCCGCTCCCAGAACAATCAGCCCCAGGCCGATCGCGTATGGTCCCCAGAACCTCAGCAAGCCAGGAATTCTACACCAGACCACCGGGGCGCGTTCAATGTAGGGCGTACCCCACACCCCCCGTCGAGAGGCCCGAATTCCCTGAACTCGTTTGATGCCGCGAACCATCGACCCGAGGACGAGGTCCGGCGCCTCCACCCCTCAGCGGTGTGGGGTCAACCACTCACCCACGGGGGCGCGAGGGGTCCGGGAGAGGGCTTCCTGGGCCCCTGGCGGCCGGAAGGTCCCGGGCACGAACCTTGCTGGTCCTTCGCGGGCCGGAGTGCGTCGAGAGGCCGTCGTTCTTAGGATAGGATGAGCGGGAACTGGGGAGGCCAGCGATCAATGCAGCAGATGGACCTTGAGCGAGGGGCTCGAGCCTGGGGAGTCGTCCTGGGAGGACTGGCCCTGCTCGGTCTCCTCGTGCCCTTCGCCGCCGGGCTGGGCTCCTGCACCGACGCGCGCCTGCAGTACGAGCCGGCCGAGGAGCAGGTGGTCTACGACAACCTGCTGAAGGTCGAGGGCTCGATCTGCACCTACCCGGCGGACAACGTCACCTTCCCGGTGAAGATCCTCTTCCTCCTCGACGCCTCGGCCTCCCTGCAGTGCACCGATCCGATGAACATCCGCTACACCGCGCTCAACGAGGTGGTGCAGGGGATGCTGGCCGCGCCCAACGTCCACATCGGCGCGGTGGCCTTCGCCTCCTTCTCCCGGCGCCTGAACTTCACCCAGAACGCGCAGGACATCACCTCCTTCCTCAACGCTCCGGAGAACCAGAACGGCACCGCCACCGACTACCAGGGCGCGCTGGCCACGGCGGTGCAGATGATCGAGCAGGACATGATCGCGGTGGGCGCGGCCGAGCGGGCGCGCAGCCGCTACATCGTGGTGATGGTCTCCGACGGCCTGCCCATGCCCACCTGCCTGCCGGGCTGCGAGGACGACATCCCGAACTGCACCAACGGCGACGACGACGACGGTGACGGGCTGGCCGACGGCGCCGATCCGGACTGCGCCAACATCAACGACAACGTGCTGCACCCCGACAACCTCTCGGGGGTCTGCAACACCGATCCGGCCTTCCGCCGCGACCGCGTCGATCCCGACCTCTTCTACGTCGACATGCAGGGCATCTGCCCGGCCTACAACCAGCCCGAGCAGCTGATGGCCCGCGTCGAGGATCTGATGGCGCTCAAGGACGCCTACTCCTCGGGTGAGCTCTCCCTCCACAGCGTCTTCCTCTTCGCCCCCGAGGCCGTGGTCGCCAGCCGCTGCACCGCGCAGTACGCGCAGCTCCTCGGCGGCGACCGGGACACCGCTGTGGCGATGATGCAGTCCATGTCCGACGCGGGGAACGGCATCTTCCGGGACGTGAACACGACCACCGGAGAGACCGACTTCCTCGAGTTCGACTACACCTCCCTGGAGAGCGTCTACTGGATGACCGAGATGCTGGCCGTGAACCAGCACGCGGTGCCGACGGTCGACGCCATGGTCCCGGACTCGGACATGGACGGCATCCCCGATCTGGTCGAGGACGAGCTGGGCACCAACTGGCTCGAGCCGGACTCGGACGTCGACGCGGCCGGGGTGCCCACCCAGGACGGCTACCGCGACTTCTTCGAGGATCGCTACGACAGCTCCGGCTTCGACCCGGTCGATCCGAACCTGCCCTCCGCGCCCTGCACCGACACCGCCGATCTCGACGGCGACGGGCTCAACGGCTGCGAGGAGAACTTCATGGGCACCGGGCCCCGGCTGCCCGACACCGACGGCGATCGCATCCCCGACGGCATCGAGCTGCGGGCCGGCACCGATCCGCTGCGGGACGACAGCCAGGAGGACCCCGACTTCGACGGCCTCTCGAACCGGGACGAGATCCGCGCCCGGACGATGCCCCTGGTCCCCGACATGGACCGCTATCGGACCTCCTCGATCCGCTACGGCCTGGACGACCTCGGTCAGCACCTGATCCCCAACCTCCTCACCGGCGAGCTCGAGCTGCGGCGCTGCTACGACTTCCGGGTCAGCCGGATCGAGCTGGTGCCCACGCCGCTGCCCAGCGACCGGGGCCTCAACCGGATCCTGATCTACGCCATGCAGGAGCCGGTGCAGCTGGTGGGCGCGCGGCCGATCACCCAGGTCGCCTGCGTCGAGGCCTACTACCAGGGCGAGACCACCAAGGACCCGCCCAGCGGCGTCATCGAGCTGACCCAGGAGTACTGGGACACGGTGGCCTTCGCCTTCCAGGCCCAGTTCGACGCCATCCGGGACGAGTGCGCCACGAACGGCCGCCGCGGCGGCCTCATCAACCGCATGCGCGAGTGCATGCCGGCGAAGATCCAGGTGGGCAAGTACCTCTTCACCCGGGACGAGCTGGAGGATCTGGTCCGCAAGTACGCCGACCCCGACCTCATCATGCGCATCCCGATCACCGCCTCGGACATCTTCGTGGATCTCGAGATCTTCGATCCCGACACCGACTGCCACCGGCCCTGGGAGATCTCCCGGCTGCAGCAGCTCCTCAACGATCTGCGCGACGAGTGCCGGACCTGCCCCGCGGTGACGGGAGGCTAGGGGAGTGATGCGCAAGCGAGCCGCCCGGCATCACGTCCTGCTCCTCCTCGGCCTGCTCGGCTTCGGCCTGGGCTTCGGCTGCGCCCGCTCCACCCTCGAGAAGTGGCCGCCCCGCGAGGACACCCACCGCGACGACAAGCTCGAGATCGACGGCAGCCTCTGCACCCGAGAGCCCGAGAGCCTGATCTTCCCGCTGCGGGTGCTCTTCATCGTCGACGGCTCGGAGTCGATGCGGATCACCGACCCGGTGGATCCGGTCACCCTCCAGACCGGCCGCGAGATGGCGGTGGAGGCGACCTGGCAGGACCTGCTGGACCAGGGCATCGAGGGCGTGCGCATCGGGATCATGCGCTTCTCCGCCCAGGCCCAGAGCTACACGCCGGTGGACTACGACGGCGACACCGTGCCCGACTCCTACTTCACGGTGGACCCCCTGCAGCTCACCTCGGCGACCTCCCAGCTGCAGGACACGGACCGGACCACGAACTACCTCAACGCCCTCTCCGAGGCCTACTTCGAGCTGCGCACCGAGATGCTCCAGGGCGACATCGAGTCGCTGCCCCTCTCGAAGTACGTGGTGATCTTCGTCTCGGACGGCATCCCGGACATCGACGATCAGGAGTCGCGGGAGAACTCCTCCGAGAACATCCTCGAGTCGGTGCTGCAGCTGCGGCGGCTCGCCGAGCTCTTCCACGTCGGCGACTTCTCCTTCCACACCGCCTACCTCTCGGCGGGGCAGGGGCCGGCCCTCGATCAGCCGGCCCAGCAGCTCCTGCGGCAGATGGCCGAGGTCGGCGGCGGCTCCTACCGCTCCTTCCCCAACGGCGAGGAGATCAACTTCCTCCACATCGATCTCTCGATCATCCGGCGGGTCTTCACCCTGCGGACCCTCGCGGTGATCAACGAGATGGCCCTCCTCGATCAGCACCAGAAGCCGGACATCGAGATGCCCCGCTTCGACTCCCTGGCCTACGTGGACCTCGACGGCAGCGGCGAGATGGACTGCGGCGAGCCGCTGGTCGACTCGGACGGCGACGGGCTCGCGGACCACGTCGAGCTGCGCATCGGCTCGGATCCCTTCCTCGCCGACACCGACGACGACGGCCTCTCCGATCGGGTGGAGTGGGACTTCCGGATGTCGGGGCGGGATCCCCTCGATCCCGACGACTCGAAGTGCTTCGTCCCCGAGCCCTGCCGCGACTGCGGGGCCGACGGCTCCTGCCCGGAATCGCCGGGCTACCCGGGTCCGGACGCGGGCGAGGCCCCCTGGTCCTGCGGCGCCGACGGGCTCTGCCCCGCCGACCCCGGCTACCCCGGCCCCGACGCCGGCGAGAACCCCGGCTCCTGCGGGGTGGACGGCCTCTGCCCGCCGGATCCGGGCTACCCCGGCCCCGACTCCGGCGAGGGCGACGGGATCTGCGACTGCCTGCGGGACGGCGACCGCGACGGCGTCTGCGACTGCGTGGGCGACCCCGACCAGGTCTGCATGGACGCCGCCGGCCACGACTGCCTCGACACCGACCTCGACGGCTGGTGCGACTGCCCCGACCTCGACGTGGACGGCCGCTGCGACTGGGAGGACCGCGACGGCGATCGGCTGGGCGACTGCGAGGAGATCTTCTTCGGCTCGGCCAGCAACGGCACCGACTCCGACGCCGACGGGCTGCCCGACACCCTCGAGGTGCGCTTCCGCACCAGCCCGGTGGAGGCGGACGAGGTCGGCGATCTGGACTTCGACCTGACGCCGAACGGGGTCGAGGTCGAGACCGCCACCGATCCCCTCTGCGACGACTCGGCCTTCCGCTCCGAGGCCGCCTACCGGTACCGGATCGAGGAGCTGGGACTGCAGGGCGCGAGCACCTGCTACGACTTCCAGGTCAGCAACATCACCCTGGTCCCCACCCTGCAGAACCCGGCCGCCGACTTCCCCGGGAACGGATGGAACCGGGTGCTCGTCTACGCGGGCGAGGTGGCCTTCGACGATCCCGAGACCTTCGCGGCCTACCGGGTCGCCTGCGTGGAGGCGAGCTACGTCGCCGACGGCGACTACAAGAACCCGCCCTCGGGTCGCATGACGGTCGGCGGCGCCGATCCGGCAGAGGACCTCCTGACCAACCCCGAAGCCTGGAGAGGGAAATTCGTCGATGTGCGCGACTTCGATCCGGACCTGCACTGCCTCCGCCCCTAGGGCGCTCTTCCTGGCGCTGCCCCTCGTCCTGCTCCTCGCGGCTGGCTGCCCGCCGGGGGAGGGCGATCCGGACGGGGGCGGGAGCGACAGCGGGCCCGCGGGCTCCTGCCAGTGGGACGACTCGACCGATCCCGGCTCGGCGGCCGATCTGGCCCTCGCGACCCAGGTCGACGGCTGGCTCTGCCCCATCGAGGACGAGGACTGGTACCGCTTCACCATGGCGCCCGGCGATCACCTGGTCGGCGTGAGCCTCTGCATGGGCGACTGCCAGCCGGACTCCCTCTCTCCGGTGGAGCCCACCTACGCCATCCACACCCGGGAAGCGAGCGGGGTGCCGGGCAACGCCGTGGCGGCGCCGCCGGCCGAGGACGTCGGCGGGAGCCTGGACATCGTCCACTGCATGGCGCCAGGCGACTACTTCCTGGTGGTGCGGGATCAGAACGACGACGCCCAGGACATCCGGCGCCCCTACCACCTCACGGTGACCTCGGCCCCGGATCCCGACGGCAGCGAGCCCAACGACGACGCCGGCGCGGCCACCGCCCTGGCCGCGAACACCCCCGTCAACGGCAACGTCGCCTGCCGCGGCGACAGCGACTGGTACCGGGTCAACGTCCCGGCCGGGAACGTGCTGCGGGTGCAGCTGCAGTCCGAGGTCGCGACCTATCAGCCCACCTTCCGCCTCGAGGACGCCTCCGGCAACGTGGTGGTGACCATCAGCAACCCGGCCGGCGCGCTGCGCGCCACCGAGCTCGATCGCCTGGTGGCCGTCACCCAGCCGGGCGACTGGTACGTGGTGGTGAGCGACGACGATGGCTCCGAGGCCGACCCCGACGTGCCCTACACCCTGACGGTGGGGCTGGTGCCGGACAACGATCCCAACGAGCCCAACAACCACGCCGGGGAGCCCACCGATCTGGCGGCCCAGACCTGCGGCGCGGGCTGGAGCCCGGACATCGTCCTCACCGGCACCTTCGGCGCGGCGGGCGACAACGACTGGTTCCGCATCCCCCTCTCGGGCTGCGCCAACGGCGTGATCGAGGCCGAGGTCGAGCTGAACACCGGCTCCCTCTCCAACGCCGAGGCCTGGGCGCTGCAGGAGGAGGTGCAGGCCGCCGTGAGCCTGATCCGGCCCCACGTCGCCTCGCCCTGCAGCGACCACGCGCAGTGCGTCTCGCTGACCAAGACCTGCGGCGACAACTACGACTGCGCCGGGCTCTTCAACAGCTGCATGCCCGACGGCTTCTGCGCCGGCTCGGGCTCCTGCCTGCGTGACGGCCAGTGCGGGGCCACCGTGATCCAGCGGCAGTACAGCTCGAGCACCCCCGGCACCGGCGCGCCGCCGCCGAACCGCGCGATGATCTCGGCGCCCCTCTTCGGCGACAACTACGTCTACGTGAAGGCCTCGGACTTCCAGGCCAACGGCGCGGCCCCCGACGTCACCTACACCCTGCGCATCCGGGTCCGGCGGGACCCCGACACCCACGAGCCCTCGAACGTCTACACCCACCGGATCGAGCAGGGCGACTCCTCCAGCCTCCAGCTCTCCCGGGCCAGCGGGGTGCCGGTGCACGACTGCACGGTGGGCGACTGCTGCAACTCCGGCAACTGGGTGACCGGCGCGCTCTCCTACGAGATGGATCAGGACTGGTACACCTACCAGCACCCCTGTCCGGCCTCCGACTGCACGCTGCGCTTCGTCTACGACGTCGATCCCGGACCGGCGGACACCTTCGTCGCGATCTACCGGGGCTCAAGCCTCTGGTTCGACCGCCTCATCCCCCTCTCCGGCGGGACCCAGGGCGCGCTGGTCGGCGCCTACGGCGGAGACCAGGCCGGCGACGAGTGCTTCTACGCCTTCCGCAACCACTCCAGCTACGGCATCCAGATCCGCGATCTGCAGAACGACGGCGCCGACTGGAGCTCGGATCAGACCTACCGCTTCTGCATCGAGAAGGTGTCGAACGTCTGTGAAGAACCTCCCTGCAAGATCTGGACGGACCCCAATGATCCAACCATCGATCTCGGCTGTGGCCAGCCGTAGCCTCATCGTCGGCGCCCTGGCGCTTTCCCTCGGACTCGCCGGCTGCGACGGGGGAGGGGACCCGCCCCCCCTCGACGGTGGCGACCTCGACGCGGGGCGCCGGGACGGCAGCCTGCCGACGAACCCCTGGTCCAGCGAGACCATCGACACCGGCAACGTCGGGATGCAGATCTCGGTGGCCGTCGGGCCGGGTGACGTGGGGCGCGTCGCCTACTTCGCCACCCAGGCCTACGACGACGGCGACTGCACCGAGATCCCGGACAACCCGCCGCGGCGCCAGCGCTGGCAGATCCGCTACGCCGAGGAGGGCGCCAGCGGCTGGACGGCCGAGGACGTCCTCGCGCCCCTCTACCTCGGGGTGCCGGTGGGCCTCCAGCTCCACACCGCCCCCGGCGGGACGGCCACCATCGCCACGATGATCGGCGATCCGGTGCCGCTCCTGCTCTTCTGCGGCGCGAACGACGTGGGCATCCTGGAGCGGGGCGGGGGAGGGGGCTGGACCCCCACCACCATCGTCACCTCCAGCGGACAGGCGGCCACCGGGGAGCCCGCCAGCGACTTCGGAGAGGTCGTGGGCTACTGGACCTCCCTGGCCTGGGACTCCGGCGGCCGGATGGGCTTCGCCTACAAGGACGTGCACGCCGGCTCCCTCCAGGGAGACGACTTCAAGCGCGCCGACCTCGAGCTGGCCCTCGGCAACGGCGGCGGCTTCCAGAACATCCCGGTCGACTGGGGCGAGGGCGCCGGCAACTACAACGCCATCACCTTCGACGGCCAGGACCGGCCGGTGATCGCCTACCACGTGCCCACCGAGGGCATCATCACCTCCCGCCACGGGATCTGGGCCACCCGCACCTCCGACGGCGGCGCCACCTGGGAGCGGCTGCAGCTCCACATCGGCGGCACGGCCGAGCGCATCGCGGTGACCAACGACCCCCGCACCGGCGAGCCGATCTTCGCCTACTACTCGGGTGGCGAGGCGCTGCCCTACCTCGCCCGCCTCACCGATCCCACGCAGTTCGAGGACCTGGCCAACGGCTGGGAGAAGGAGCGCCTGGGCGATCCCCGCTTCGACGAGGGCTACTCACCATCGATCGCCTTCGACCCCGAGGGCAACCTCGGCATCGCCTACTACCGCTGCGTCCGGGTGAACCGGGGCGTGGGCAGCTGCAACCCCAACGACGACGCCGTGGTCTTCGCCTGGGACGACGCGGGCACCTGGGTGACCGAGGTGGTCGACGAAGGTGGCGAGGGGCACTGCGGGATGTATCCTTCCCTGGCCTTCGACAGCACCGGGCGGGCCATCATCGGCTACCAGTGCGTGGAACAGGTCGGCGGCGAGTTCGAGTTCCAGACCAAGATCGCAACCCGAGAGCCACTCCTATGATCCGCTCCTTCTCCCTCGTCTCCGGTCTCCTCCTCCTCGCCCTCTCCGGGGTGGCTTGCGGGGGAGGGCCCGACAAGCTCTCGGGTAGTCTGGATGAGTACTACGACCTCAGCTTCGTCGAGACCCGCGCCCGCCTCTTCCCCAGTCAGCTCTCCGTCGAGTGGATCGACGAGGACCGGGAGGTCGTGGTGCGGGCGACGGTGAACGTGAACCAGGTCAGCCTCGAGGGACCGGCGACCGTCGATCTCGCGCTCTACGGTGATCTCTCTGGTCGCTCCGGTGGGACGCCCATCCCCGAGATGGAGTCCGGAACCCTCGTCCTCGATGCCTATGCCCCGGAGGCCGGGGCCGCGGTGGAGGGATCCCTCGATGCCGAGGTCATCGGGCAGCGGGGGAACGCGACCGTCTCGGGTCAGTTCAAGACGATCCTCGACGATCAGCGCTGAGCCGCCCGTCCACGTACACGTACACGTACACGGGTCCTCCAGGGGACCCGGAGTCCGTGTTGGGAGAAATGGAAAGGCCGTGCACGTGGACGTGTACGTGGACGTGTACGAGCAGGGCCGTGAGGCTTCGGGGTAGAATCAAAGGTTGAGTGGAAGCCTCTGCCCCAAACACCCGCCGCGTCGGCCGCTATCAGCTATTGGAGCGCATCCCCGGCGGCGGGATGACCGAGGTCTATCGGGCCCGGGTCGCCGGCGCCTCGGGGCCCGAGCGGCCCCTGGTGCTCAAGATCCTCCCGGCGAAGGCCACCGGCAGCTCCGAGGGTGAGGCCCGCTTCGTCGAGGAGGCGAAGATCGCGCTGGCCCTGACCCACGGGAACATCGTCGCCACCTTCGAGGCCGGAAGGGACGAGGAGGGCCAGCTCTTCCTGGTCATGGAGTACGTCCACGGCTGCTCCCTGCGGGGCCTGCTGGCGAAGCAGGGGCCGCTGCCCCTCGATCCCGTCCTCTTCGTCGCCCGTGAGACGGCCCGGGCCCTGCGCTACACCCACCACTACGTCGAGCCCGGCGGGGAGCCCACGCCCCACGCCCACCTCGACGTGAGCCCCGAGAACGTCCTGCTCTCCCACACCGGACAGGTGAAGCTCACCGACTTCGGCATCGCCCGGGCGGTGGGCGCCGGCCGGACCACGCGGGTCGCCTACGGCAAGGCCGCGTACGTGGCGCCCGAGATCCTCCGGGGCGCCGAGGGAGGCCCCCCCGCGGATCTCTACGGCCTGGGCTGCGTGATCTACGAGATGCTCACCGGCCGCCCCCCGCGCCAGGGGGAGAGCCTGGAGGCGACCCTGGAGCTGGTGCGCTCGGATCACCCCATCGAGCCGCTGGAGGCCCTGGGCTTCGACGCCAACTTGAGCCAGGAGGTGATGACCCTCCTCGCCGCCGACCCCGAGCAGCGCGGCGCCGACGCGGGGGTGGTGGAGGTCGCGCTCACCAGCCTGCTCGCCCGCCGGGCCCACCCCTACACCGAGCCGGAGCTCGCGGCCCTGCTGCGGGAGTGCGGGGTGATCTCGCCGGTGCGCACGGACTCGGCGGCCGCGCGGCTCGCGGCGCAGCTCACCGAGGCCGGGGCGGAGCTCTCGGGGGCCGAGCGGACGGCGGAGCTGCTGGCCCTGGGGACGGTGCCGCTGGAACCCGAGCCCTCGCCCGCCGCGGCCGAGGTCGAGCCGGCCTCCGGGTCACGCGCCCCGGTCGAGGAGCCCGCGGGCACCGCGGGTTCCCGTCGCCGCCTGGTCGGCGGGCTCGCGGTGGTGGGGGCGGTGGTGTTGGGGTTGGTGGCCTGGAACGGGATCGAGGGGGAGCCGGTGGAGACCGTGGAGCCGCCGGAGACGGTGACCGGAACGGCGAGCGGGGCGGGGGAGCCGGTCGCGGATCCGGTCGAGCGCGGGGAGAAGACGGGCACGGGGACGTTGACGGAGACGGGCTCGGGAGAGGGCGCGCCGGTGAAGGAGCCGGTCGGGCCCCGAGAGAGGCCCGGAGCGAAGGGGAAGGTGAAGGAGGCCGTCGAGGCCCTGGGGAAGACGGCGACGGAGACGGGGACGGGGACGGCCGTCGAGACGGGGGCTGAGGCGGAGGCTGAGGCTGAGGCGGAGGCTGAGGCTGAAGCGGAGGCTGAGGCTGAAGCGGAGGCTGAGGCTGTGGCGCTCCCGGTGCCGGAGAAGGCGTGGGTGCCGATCAACGCGTATCCCTATGCCGAGGTCTGGACCGAGGATGGAAAGAAGCTCGGCGACACGCCCCTCCGGAAGGTCGAGCTGTCGGCGGGGAAGCAGCGGCTGCGGCTGGTGAACCGGGAGCTCTCCCTGGAGAGGTGGCTCGAGCTCGACCTCGTCCCCGGTGAGAACCCGGCCGTCGGGGTGCGCCTCGATCGCTGATCGACGGGCGGGCGCCCGGCCTCTAGTGGCTGCAGTCGCAGCCCTCGCCGGCGCCGCCGGCCACCGCGGCGGGTAGCTCTCCGGCCAGGTAGCGGCGCAGGGCCTCGGTGGGATCCTGCAGATCGGTGATCACCGCCCGCACGCCCGCGCGCTCGCAGCGCCGGATCAGGCCGGAGCCCATGCCGCCGGTGATGAGCACGTCGACGCTCTCGAGCAGCCTCGTGGCGCCCTCTCCGCGCTCGTGGAGGGTGTCGTCGGCCGCCAGCTCGAGCGTCGGCAGCGCTTCCACCGCGTCGCCCTCGGCCTCGAAGAGGAGGAAGCTCCGGCAGCGGCCGGCGTGTCCGGTGACGAGGGTCCCCTGATTGCTGGTGATGGCGATGCGCATGTGTTCTCCCCTGTTCTCTCGGTCGTCAGAGCCAGCAGGTAGCCTATTCGATTCGCGGCAGGAGTGGCGAAGGTGGCGTCGGTTGACGCTCACCGCATCGGTGCAGACGTTGGTGGCTTGAATCGCCCTGGTGACAACGCACCAGCCCTCTCGATCCACGTCCTGCGGCTGATCATCTTCCTCTCCGGCGCCCTGGCGCTCGGCTACGAGGCGATTTGGTTCCGGATGCTCTCCCACACCGTGGGGTCCGCTCTGCTGGCCTCCACGGCGGTGACGGCGATGTTCATGCTCGGGAGCGCGGTCGGCAGCGTCGCCGGCGGCTATGGGTGGCTGAGCACCTACCCGAGGCCGCTGCGCCTCTACGGGGCGCTCGAGGGGCTGGTGGCCTTGCTCTGCCTCGTGCTCCCCCTCTACCTCTTCGTGGCCCAGGGGCTCGGGGTCTTCCTCCCGACCATCGCGGCGACCCTGGTCACGACCCTCTACCTGACGATCCCGTCCTTCGTGATGGGGGCGACCTTCCCGGTCTTCGTCCGCGCGGCCACCCTGGCCGGGGGCCTGAAGAACCCGGCCGGCTTCGTCTACCTCTGGAACCTGCTCGGGGCCGCGGTGGGCGTGCTGCTGGGCGGGATGCTGATCGTGCCCCTGCTGGGGATCTGGGCCGGGATGGTCCTCGTGGTGGCCGCGGGGCTCGGCGTCGCGGCCTTCGCCGCCACCCGCCGCCTCGAGGGCTCGACCGAGGAGCCGCAGACCCCGAAGAAGAGCGGGAAGAAGGGGCGGAAGCGGCGGACCGAGGTCGAGCTCCTCCTTCCCTGGGGCGAGCTGGCGGTCGCGATCTTCGTCTTCGCCACCTGCTCCCTCGCCGTCGAGATCGTCGGGATCCGGCTCGTCTTCATGACCGGCGGGACGACCACCCCCTACTTCACGGGGCTGCTCTTCAGCTTCATCGGCCTGACCGCGCTCGGGACGGCCCTCTCGCGGAAGATCAGCGCCAGCGCCTCCGACCGCCGGATCCGCCAGATCCTCTCCCTGGGGCCGGCGCTGCTGGGGGCCGGCGTCGCGGTGATGCTCCTGCTCCACCCGGTCGTCCTCCACCTCTACGCCTCGTGGCTGCGGCCCACGGCGACCATGGCGGAGTACTTCGCCTCGTCTATCCTCTTCTCCTCGATGCTCCTCGCCGTGCCCTGCCTGGCGATGGGGCTCTACCTGCCGCTGGTGATGGGCTACCTGCGACGGGAGGAGCCCGGCGACCGCTCAGCGGGCTGGATGTACGGCGTGTACGGGCTGGGCAACGCGCTCGGCGCGGTGGTGGCGGGCGTGGTCCTGATCCCGGCGCTGGGGCTCTACGGGACGCAGCTCTTCCTCATCGTGGTCTGCATCGTGCTGACCCTGCACCTGGCGCTCCGGGTGGTGCCCCGGCAGGGCGGCCGCCTGGCCGGCCTCGGCGCGGCCGCGCTCCTGGTCGCCTTCCTCACCCTGCACACCCCCTGGCCCGAGCTGCTCCCCCACGTGGGGTCGTTCATCGCTCCCCCCAACGCGTCCAGCGCGGGCCGGCGCGACTTCCTCGAGGGCCGCTTCGAGAACCTGAAACCCCTCTACAGCCGCGAGGGGGCCATGGCCAACGTCGCGGCCTTCGAGGAGCCGACCCCGAACGGCCCACGGCGCTACATGATGATCAACGGGAAGGTCGACGCGGGGAGCGGGACCGATCAGGCCTCCCAGGTGCTGGTCGGGCTCATCCCCATGCTCTACGTGGACGAGCCCGTCGGCCGGGCGATGGTGTTGGGGCTGGGCTCGGGCATGACGGCGGCCGCGATCCGCTCGGCCGGGGCCGCCCGGATCGAGATCGTGGAGCTGCTCCCCGAGGTCGTCGAGGCCGCCCAGGCCAGCTTCGGGGAGTACGTGGACGGCCTCTTCGAGGCGCCGGAGGTAAAGATCACGATCGAGGACGGCCTCTACCGCTTCGCCACCGAGGCCCTGCGCTCGCCGGGCGGCTACACGGTGGTGAACCAGCAGCCGACCAACCTCTGGGTGCGCGGGACCGGCGCCCTCTTCTCCCGGGGGCACTTCGAGAACATGCGGCACCTGCTCGAGCCGGGCGGGGTCGCTGCGGTCTGGTTGGGGACCTACAACGCCGACGAGCGCCTCTTCTGGGACGTGCTGCGGACCCTCCGCGCGGTCTTCCCGCACATCGAGGTCTACGAGACGATCCCGGGGGACGTCCTCTTCGTGGCCGGCACCTCGCCCCTCTCGGTGACCCCGGAGCGCCTCGACCGCCTCTTCGCCCCCGGGAAGGTCGAGGTGCTCCACCGCGCCGGGATCCGGTCCCGCGAGGGGCTGCTCTCCCTGCGCATCCTCTCCCAGGAGGAGGTCGACCCGCGCCTCGAGGAGAACCCCGGGGTGGTCTTCGGCGCCGCCCGACCCCTGGCCGAGTGGCGCACCCTGCGCACCTTCCTGGCCGGGCAGGGGACCGTCATCGAGGAGGGGCGCGAGGAGCGGTGGAAGCGGCCGGAGTTCGTGGAGTGGATCGCTCGCAACACCGGGCGGGAGGAGCTGGACGAGGACGCCTACCGCGCGATCCTGATGGACCAGATCTCCCACAACGGTGCCCACCCCGGGCGCACGCTGCGGCTGGCCGATCACATGATCGAGCAAGATCCCGTGCACGTGATGGATCTCGTCGCGGCCGCCGCCCAGCTGGAGGCCCGCCGCTACGATTCCCGGGCGCTGGCGTTGCTGGAGATGGCCGCGGTCCACGAGGAGCGGGTACGAAGCCCGATCATGCGCCGCTACCTGAACTGCGAGCTGCTGCGCGTCTTGATGAAGAAGCGCGACATGCTCGGGCTGCACGGGGTGCCCGAAGTCCAGGCGCGGATCGACCTCCTGAGCCGGAAGGTCGACGTCAACGCCCGCACCTTCCGGGAGGTCGAGTGCTTCTGACCCGCCTCCGGGCGCCCCCTCAGGGTGTCGGATCGGGCGGGGTGCACTTCAGGTCGTAGATCGCGACCCCCGCGTCGCCCATGGCCAGGGCGACCTGCTCACCCGAGCGATAGATGTCGAGGACCGGGCCCTCGGGCACCTCGCGGATCCACACCACCGGGTTCTCGGGATCGAGGAGGTCCAGGATGGTGAGGCCGCCATCGCTGGCGGCGAAGAGGACCGTGTTGCGGGACATGACGTCCACGTCGACCACCGGGCCTCCCAGATCCATGGAGAGCAGGCGCGCGGGGCCGCCGGAGGCGCCGAGGTCGAAGAGCCCGGCGCCCGCACCGGACTCGGCGACTCCCAGGAGGTTGCCCCGGCGCCGCAGGGCGACGACCCGGCCCTCGGTGCGGATGAGGGGCTCGGGCCGGAGCACCGGGTTCGCGCGGTCCGTGAAGTCGACGACCGCCACGCCGGCGAGGCCGTCGGCGACCAGGATGAGATCGTTCCAGCCGATGGCGTCGAAGGCCCGGCCGCGGGTGTCCACGGTGATCTGCGGCGCCGGCGCGGTCCAGGCGGCGTAGTCCACGAAGTCGAGGCCCTTGGCGTAGGCGAAGGCGATGACCGTGGTGTCGATCATGGCCGAGCCGGTGATCGGGTCGGGTCCCAGGTAGAGGCTCTCGGCGTCGGGGTTCCCGTCCGCGAAGACCTCGAGGCCGGTCTCTCCCTCGGAGACGAGGACGTGACCGTTCAGGGCGCGCAGGGACTTCGCGGGTCCGGTGGTGGGGTAGCGCACCCGCTCGGTGACGGTGGTGGAGGTGGGGTCGATCGAGACCCGGTACTCCCCCACGCCGTCCGGCCCCTCGGCGAGGAGCAGGCGGCCCCAGTGATACTCGAGGGCCTCGATCGGCTGGGCCGGCACGTGGGTGACGATGCGCTCCATCGCCGCCGGCCGGCGGACCAGCACGCAGGCCCCCTCGATGCAGGCGGCCTCGGTGCAGGGATCCCCGTCGTCGAGCTGGCAGTCGTCCTCGACCGTCATCGGCGTGCACTCGATCCCCGCGTCGGTCCCACCGTCACCCTCACCGTCGTCCCGGGGGCAGCCGGGGATCAGGGCGAGGCTGCTGCCGAGCAGGAAGAGGGTGGCCAGGGCGGAGGTGGGCTGGGTGGCGCGCTTCATCGTCAATCCGTGTCGACCCAGGGGACACCCTGGGGCAGGGGCGGATGCTCGTTCTCCAGCCGGGGCGGCTCCTCTTCCAGATCGAGGTCGACGTCGATCTCCGCGTCGGCGGCGGCTGGCGCCTCGGCGGGAGCAGGTGCCTGGGCCCCGGGGGGGGCCGGCGGCGGGCTGGCCGGAGGCAGATCGAAGATGGTGGTCGCCCGCGGGCCCGGAGGGGCAGCGAGGGGCTCCGGAGCAGGCGCCGGGGGGAGCACGGCGGCCTGCGGCGGCGGCACCGGGGCGGCGGGCCGCGGAGGGAGGGGGACCGGCGCGCTCACCACCGTGGGAGGAGGGCTGGCCTCGTACTCGGGGACCGGCACCTCGCCCAGCGAGGGCGCCGGTAGCTCGGGCGCCGCGGTGACCGGCATGCCGAGCTGGGTGGGGGCCGCCGCCGCGTCCTCCTCGTCGGTCGGCGAGGGAGGGGTCGGCGGCGCGGGAGCGGCGGCCGGGGCGGGCGGCCTCATGGCGGGCATGGCCACCGGAGTGAAGGAGCGCGCCACTGGCAGGAAGGGATCGGTGCCGGTCTTGGCGAGGTCGGTGGTGGCCGGGGCGTCGGCGGTGGTCTGCGCCGTCGACCAGAGCACCCGGTGGATGTCGAGGGCTTCGGCCACGCCCTTGAGCGGGGTGGGGGGCAGCTGCTCGGTGGGGAGCTCCTTCCCGGCGGCCCGGAGGGTCTGGGCCGTGGTGAGGATCTGTCCGCCGTGGGCCAGGTCGCAGAGGCGGGCCGCGATGTTCACCGCCGGCCCGATGACCGTGTAGTCCATCCGGCGGCTGCCACCGATCGCGCCGGCGACCACCGTCCCGGAGGCGACGCCGATGCCCAGGCGCAGGGGGGCGTCGCCCAGCTGGAGCCGGGAGGCGCGCTGCATCATCTCCCGGGCCGCCAGCAGGGCGAGGTGGGCGTGCTCGGGCACCGGCAGGGGGGCACCCCAGACCGCCATCACGCAGTCGCCCATGAACTTGTCGACCATCCCCTGCCGCTCGAAGACCGCCTCGGTCATCTCCTCGTAGAAGCCGGTCAGCGCCCGGACGATCGCCTCGGCGCCGAGCTGGCCGGTGGCCCGGGTGAAGCCGCGGATGTCGGCGTAGAGGATGGTGGCCGTGGTGTTGCGGCTCTCCAGCTTCAGGTCGATGCCGCCGGTCACGGCCTGATCGACCAGCTGCGGGGGCAGGAAGCGGGAGAGGTGGGTGCGGGCCTCGGCCTCGCGCTCGACCAGATCCAGCAGGGTGGAGTTCTGGATCACCGCCGAGGCCTGGGCGGCGACGCCGGCCAGCATCTTCCGGTCGTTCTCGTCGAAGGCCGCCGGAGCCGAGAGGCTCTCGAGGTAGAGGATGCCGAGGTTCCCGGTCGGAGTGGCCAGGGGCATCACCATCGCGCTCTTGATCCCCTTGAGCGAGACGCTCTCGGAGGTGGCGCGGCCGTCGAGGCCGATGCCGTTGCGCAGCAGCCCCTCGGGGCTCTGGAGGGCCTCCTCGACCAGGGAGCGGGGGATCTGGGTGTCGGGATCGTCGAAGTGCGAGCGGTGGGCCTTCGTCCCGTCGGAGAGCTCGAGCACCACCGTGTCGCAGGTGAGGAGGTCGAAGACCAGCTCGACGATGGCCTCGAGCTGCGGCCCGAGGCCTCGCAGGACCTGCACCCGCCGGTGGAACTCCTGGGCGATCCGGAAGCGGACGTTCTCCTGGCGCAGGGCCAGGAGGTTCTCGTGCTCGTTCTGGAAGAGCACCCGCGTCTTCTCGCTCTTCTCCTCGGGCCCCGGCTCCTGGGGGGCGCGCTCGGGCGGCGGCCCGGCGCCCGAGGCGGCGAAGTCGTCGAAGGCCTGGGCGTTGGCGTAGTAGTGCTTCTGCTGGGCGGCGGCGACGGCGCTCCAGGTGGCGAGGAAGACGTGGAGCTGCTTGCCTCCCGAGGTCTGGACCGCCTGGCGGAGGCGGGAGAGGCGCTGGCCCGTCAGCGGGACGGCCACGATGCAGGAGAGGGTCTCCTGCTTGGCGTCCCACCAGAGGGGGATGGCGCCCAGTTCCTCGGCCAGGCGGACGGGGAGGCGCTCGAGGCACTCCGGCTCGATGGTCGCCGCGGCCAGCTTCTCGGCCACGACGAAGCGGGTGCGCAGGTGGGTGGCGAAGAAGCGCAGGAGGTTGGTCTCGGTGATCAGACCCCGCTCGAGGAGGACGTCGCAGACGAAGCCACCCCCCCGCTCGTCGAAGGCGGCGGGGACGAGGTCGATGTCGCTCTCACGCAGGACCTGCCCGGTGACCAGGGCGGTCACCAGCTCGACGTCCGGCGCATCGACGCCGCTCAGCTTCGCCGGGGCCGCCGTCTGCGGCGCCAGGGTGGGGGGGCCCTCCATCGCACCCAACAGACTACCTCGAAACCCCCCCGCAACGGTGTGCGCGAGCGCACGTGACCGCGTTCAGGGGAGCGCCGCCGCCCGGTCGTCCGGAGGCCAGTAATAGACGTTCCAGCCCGAATCCGGCGGCTCGCAGGCCTTCGAGCGCAGCAGGCGGGGCTCGAGGCGGGCCTGGCGCGGCCAGCCCCGGTCGCCCAGGGCCGCCTCCCCGGGCGCCCCGACGGGCATCCGGGTCTCCTCCTCGATCCGATCGGGGCCCAGGCAGAGGCGGAGCATCCCCACCGCCCGGGCGCCCTCGAAGACCTCGAACCAGAGCAGCCGCGAGGCGCCGGCGGGCTCGGCGCGCAGGGCGATCCCGTCGTCCCGCGACTCGATCTGGATCTCGCCCAGGTGGATGGCGTCGGGGGGCTCGAGCGCCCGGGTGAAGCGGCCCACCTGGGTGGCATAGTTCCCGGCGTTCGGGTCGCCGAGGGAGGCCTCGACGACGGCGAGCTCCACCCTCGCGGCCTCGGCCGCGTCCCCGAGGCGGTGGAGGCACTGGGCGAGGGTGTCCCGGACGTGGGGGGCGTTCCCCGAGCGCTGGACCGCGATCTGGGCACCGTCCCGGGCCGAGCGGAGCTGCCCCCGGTCCGCGCGCTCGTCGATGCAGATCATCCAGGCCAGGGCGTTCGTCGACTCGGCGTCGACGCTCTCGAGGGCGGCCACCTCGCGCAGCAGCGAGAAGTCCCCCCGCAGGCCGGCGTCGATGGCGGCGGCGGTGCCGGCCAGCCAGAGCGCGACGAGGGAGAGCGCCAGGGCGCGGATCCAGCCGGGGGTCGGGTGGCCCGGCTCGATGGAGCGCGGGCTCCAGGAGAGGAGCGCGGCGGCGAGGGCGCCCGCGAGGAAGCCACCCAGGTGCGCCGCCCAGTCGATGATGGGCACCAGGAGCGGGGGCACGATGCTCACGATGGCCAGGAACCACCAGGAGAACTTCCTGATCCGGAAGCCGGCCGGGATGGTGCGTGGGTGCCGGAGGCTCAGGACGGCGTAGGCGCCGATGATTCCGTAGATGCAGCCGGAGGAGCCCACCGAGAAGCGCTCGGTGAAGAAGTAGGCGGAGAGCGACGCGCCCGCCAGGCCGGCCACCAGGTAGGCGACCACGAAGCGCCAGGTCCCCATCACCCGCTCGGCCATGTTGCCGAGCATGTAGAAGAAGAAGACGTTCAGGCCGTAGTGCCAGAAGGGGCCGTGGAGCAGGTTGGCGGTGATGAGCCGGTAGTACTCCCCCCCGCGGACCAGCAGCCCGTGCCCGGCGCCCATCCGCAGGAAGACGGTGGCGTGATCGACACCGTCGACGAGGAGCTGGAAGGCGTAGACCACCGTCAGCAGGATCACGAGGGACATCGTGGCCCGGGTGGGCCGGGCGATGGTCGCGCGCATCCGGTCGCTCTCGATGGCGAGGGTGGCCAGGATGGCGGGGCCGTCCGGGTGGGAGTGGAGGCGCTCGCGCAGCAGCTCCCCGAAGCGAGGAAGATCGGTGGGCGTGGCGAAGTCCCGCAGGCGGAAGAAGAAGGTCCGGTGAGCGGACTCGATGATGAGGAAGCCCTCGGGCGGGGCGAAGCGCAGATCCACCGTCCGAAGGTCCCGGAAGGGGACCTTCATCGAGCGGCGGGAGTCGGCCTTGATGGGCAGCTCCACCTCCTCGGCGCCCAGGGCGATGAAGGGGGGGGTCCGGGGCAGGCGCAGCAGGCGCAGCGCGAGGATCGAGCCGCCGACCGTCAGGAAGGCGCCCAGGCTGATCACCGTGTGGGCGAGATCCTCCAGGAGGCTCCCGGTGGAGAAGCTGCCAGAGATCGCGCTGATGACCAGCGCCGCGGCCATCAGCGCGATGACGATGCCCCGGGTCCAGAAGGGGGGCTTCCGCAGCTGGAAGCGCTCGGTCATCCGCAGATTCTAGGACCCGGCGAAGAGGAAGGCCGCCAGCAATCCGAAGACGGCCAGGATCACCCAGAGGGCGTTGCCCACCGGGAAGCGGTAGCGGTTCTCGGTGTAGAGGCCGTCGTCCTCCTTGACCGGTTCGGGCAGGAGGATGCCCCGGCCGAAGAGCCGCTCGGAGCCCCGCAGGGGGTTCTGGAGGAAGGTGATCCCGGCCCGGGCGAGGGAGGCCATCCACTCGCCGATCCCCCCCTGCGCCGCGAAGAGGCCGCGGGAGAGGGCCAGCACCGGCCGCGGCAGGAGCTTGCGATAGATCCAGTCGGTGTCCATCGAGACCGTCGCCTCGCCGTGGAGCTTGTCGAAGAGCAGCCAGAAGGAGAGGGCGGTGCCCACCAGCAGCTGGATCGACTGCATCAGGTGGTGGGTGGTGTAGGGGTGGTACTCGGTGCCGAAGGGGAGGATCCGGTAGAGCACCTCGTACCCGAAGGCGTGGCTGCCGAAGGAGGGCAGCCCGAAGAAGGTGCAGAGCGTGGCTCCGATCCCCATGGCCACGTACATGTTCTTCGGCAGGGGGCGGATCACCTCGTGCTTGCGGTCGGTGGGCGAGATGAAGGTGAACCAGAGCAGCTTCAGGCCGGTGTGGAGGAAGGTGCCGACGCTGGCCAGGGTGAGCCCCAGCTCGGCCCAGCCCCAGCCGCCCTGGGCCGCCGCCGTGATGACGATGGACTTCGAGATGAAGCCGTTGAAGAGCGGGACGCCGGAGATGGAGGCCGCGCCGACGGCGTAGAGGCCGAGCACCCAGGGCATGCTCTTGTGGAGGCCGCCGAGCTCGGTGAGCTTCTCCTTGCCGGTGGCGTAGACCACCGCGCCGGCGCCCATGAAGAGCAGGGACTTGTAGAGGATGTGGCTGAAGGCGTGGGCGCTGCCGCCATCGAGGGCCATCTTCGTCCCCATCCCCGCGGCGGCGACCATGTAACCGACCTGCGAGATGATGTGGTACGCGAGCAGGCGCCGGATGTTGTTCTCCAGCACCGCGTAGACCACGCCGTAGAGGGCCATGATCACGCCGCCGTAGAGCAGGATCTCCCAGCCCGGGAAGAGGGCGATGAGGGCGAAGACCGAGGTCTTGGTGGTGAAGGCCGAGAGGAAGACCGAGCCGGTGACCGAGCCCTCGCCGTAGGCGTCGGGGAGCCAGGCGCCCAGGGGCGGGATGGCGGCGTTGATGGCGACCCCGAAGAGGATCAGCCAGGCGGCGATCCCGCTGCCCGGCGGGAGGGCCACGATGGCCGTGCCGTGGCCCGCGGCGATCCAGCCGACGACCCCCATCAGGAGGACCGAGCCGCCGAGGCCGTGTACGGCGAGGTAGCGCAGGCCCGCGCGCCGGGCCTCCGGCGTCCCCCGGCCGAAGACCAGGAGGGAGGAGGAGAGGGCCATCATCTCCCAGAAGAGGACGAAGGCCACGAGGTCCCCGGAGAAGGTCACGCCCAGGGCGCCGCCGGCGTAGACCCAGGCCGCCGAGTTCTGGGCCGGGTCCTCCACGTGGAGGGCGTAGACGCTGCCGATGAGCGCCATGAGGGCGAAGATGGTGCCGAAGAGGAGGCGCAGCGCGTCGACGTGGAGGAGGTCCAGCGTGTAGCCCATCCACTCCAGGTCGACCGACCCGGGTGCGGCGGCGTGGAAGGAGAGGACCTGCGCGAGGATCAGCGCCGGGACGAGGAGCTGGACGACCTTCCGCGCGGTGCCGGAGAGCACCGCGAGGAGGGGGGCCGCGGCGATGAGCCACACGCCAGGAGGCAGGAGCTCCCGGAGGGCACCGAGGACCTCACTCATGGGGCTCCCCCTCTCCTGCGTCTTCCTCGTCCGGTGGGTCCTCGCCGTAGTAGCCCTCGGGCCTCTGCAGCCAGGCGTGGCCCAGCCACTTGCTGCCGTAGACGATCACCGCGCAGCCGCCGAAGCCCATCAGGAGGAACCAGACGTCCTTGAGCACCGGGGTCGTGTTCCACCAGTGGGTCACCCACTCCGGATCGTCGAGGTGGTGATCGTGCACCCCGGCGTGCAGGCCGATGGCCACCGCGAGCACCAGGGCGGCGCCGAGGAGGAGCCCCTTCTTGAGGCCCGGGCTCATCCGCCACCTCCCAGGAGGAGGAAGTTCGCCATCACCTGCCGGGCGAAGCTCCAGAAGTGGGGGCCCAGATCCGGGGCGATCCCCAGCAGCAGGCAGGCCGCCGCGGTGAAGGCCGGGGGTCCCACCAGGAGCAGGGGCGCCTCGTCGTACTTCGGGTAGCGCTCGCTCGTGCGGAAGAACGCGTCGAAGATGATCGGGAAGAAGTAGAGGATGTTCAGCAGGGCGCTGGTGACCAGCACCGCGAGGAAGATCCACTGATCCGCCTCGATGGCCCCGCCGGCCAGCCACCACTTCGAGACGAAGCCGGGGAGGGGCGGGATGCCGGCCAGGCCCACCGCGCCCACGGCGAAGGCCCCCATCGTCAGGGGCATGGCCTTGCCGATGCCCCTCAGGTCGCGGATCTCGGTGACGTGGCAGTGGGCGTAGATGGCGCCGGCGCAGAAGAAGAGGGTGATCTTCATGAAGGCGTGGCCGGCGATGTGCATCGTCGCCCCGAACATGCTGGTGGGCGTGAGGAGGGCCGCGCCGAGGACGATGTAGGAGAGCTGGGAGATCGTGGAGTAGGCCAGCCGCCGCTTGAGGTTCTGCTGGGTCAGGGCGATCACCGAGGCGGTCACGATCGTGAAGCCGGCGAGGGTGGCCAGGGGGAGGGCGACGCCCAGCTCCTTCAGGGTCTCGGGGCCGAAGACGTAGCCGACCACCCGGAGGGTGCCGAAGACCCCGGCCTTCACCACCGCCACCGCGTGCAGCAGGGCGCTGACCGGGGTGGGGGCGATCATCGCCGCCGGCAGCCAGGCGTGCAGCGGCATGATGCCCGCCTTCACCCCGACCCCGAGCATGAAGAGGACGAAGAGGATGGTCAGGGTGGTGGGGCTCGCGACCTTCGTGGAGAGGAAGCCCCCGGCCACGAAGGGCTCACCGCCGACCAGGCTCTGGGACCAGCCCACGGCCAGGAGGAGGCAGAGGCCCGCCGAGAGGGTGTAGGCGAGGTACTTGCGGCCGACCTTCAGGGCCTCCTCGGTGCGCTTGTGCACCACCAGGGGGTAGGTCGAGATCGTCAGGACCTCGTAGAAGATGAAGAAGGTCAGCGGGTTGCCGGCGAAGGCCAGGCCGGTGGCCGCGCCGACGCACATGGCGAAGGCCGCGAAGTAGCCGGTCTGGTGGGGCGCCTCCACGGCGCGCATGTAGCCGATGGAGTAGAAGCTGGTGACCACCCAGAGGATGGAGGAGACGCAGGCGAAGACCATCCCCAGCGGGTCGGTCCGCAGCACCAGGTCGAAGCCCGAGGCCAGGGGCAGCAGGACGACCTCGAAGGTCCCGCCCTCGAGCACCTCCGGGACCATGGAGAGGACCAGGGACGCCTGGAGGAAGGCCGCCCCGAGGGTCCAGCCCTCGCGCAGGTTGGGGCGGCGGCCCGAGAGCAGGATCAGCACCGCCGCGAGGGGGGTGATGGCCAGGATCAGGGCCGGGCGGAGTTGCCAGAGGGTGTCCATGGATCAGGGAAGGATCAGCCCCAGGGCCGGGCGGACGATGGGGCCGATGACGTGCTCGACGATGGGGAAGGAGCCGAGGCCGAGGATCAGGATGGCGAGGGTGGCGACGCCCACCGGCAAGAGCATCGTGCCGGGCAGGGGCTTGATCTTGCTGACCCAGGCCTCGGTGGGCGTGGGGTCCACGCGCTCCTTGAAGAAGGCTCGCTCGAGGATCCGGAAGAAGTAGATCGCGTTGAGCAGGGAGCTGGCGAGGATGATGATCACGAAGGGCCAGCGCCCCCCCTCGACCGCGCCGAGGACCAGGTACCACTTCGAGAAGAAGCCGGCGGTCGGCGGGATACCCACCATCGAGAGGGAGGCCACGCCGAAGGCGGCCATGGTGAAGGGCAGGTGGCGGCCGAGGCCGTCGAAGCGGCGGATGTCCCGGTGGCCCAGGCGGGTGACGATGGCGCCGGTGACCATGAAGAGCGCGCACTTCATG
The DNA here is from genome assembly GCA_029210625.1 of Deltaproteobacteria bacterium. Classification (NCBI taxonomy): domain Bacteria; kingdom Pseudomonadati; phylum Myxococcota; class Myxococcia; species Deltaproteobacteria bacterium. The sequence goes on from JARGFU010000002.1 coordinate 258,991, forward strand.
ACCGCGTGGTTGATCATGTGGAGCACGCCGCCGGTCAGGCCGTCGTCGTTGGCCAGGGAGAAGCCCAGGAGCACGTAGCCGATCTGGGAGACGCTGGAGTAGGCCAGCATCCGCTTCAGATCCGTCTGGGCGATGGCCAGCAGGGAGCCGATGATGATCGCCAGCGCGGAGAGCCAGCCCATCAGGTCGAGGACCGCGGAGTAGTCGCCGGCCGGGCCCACCCGGTAGAGGGTGTAGAGCACCCGGAAGATGCCGTAGGCGCCCATCTTGATGCCCACCGCGCCCATCAGGGCGGTGGTCACGTTGGGCGAGTAGGCGTAGGCGTCGGGGAGCCAGGCGTGGAGCGGGAAGAGGGCGGCCTTGATGCCGAAGCCGGTCACCAGGAAGGCCAGGGCCACGAGCAGGGCGCGCTGGGCCTCCGGGCCCTCGAGGAGGGCCACCTGCCGGGCGACGTCGACGAAGTTCAGGGAGCCGGTGAGGCCGTAGAGGTAGGCGAGGCCGAGCAGGTAGAAGGCCGCGCCCAGGGTCCCGATGATGACGTAGCGGAAGGCCGCGAAGGGGGCCTCGGGGTCGCCCACCGCCACCAGGGCGTAGCCGGTGAGGGCGATGACCTCCAGGAAGACGTAGAGGTTGAAGAGGTCCCCGGTCATCACGAAGCCGCTCATCCCCATCGTGAAGAGGAGGTAGAGCGAATAGAAGAAGTGGGCGCGGGACTTGAGCCGCTCCGGCAGGCCGCGGTGCGAGAAGAGCAGCACCAGCCAGGAGAGGAGGTTCACCAGCAGGACCATCACCGCCGAGAGGTTGTCGACCCGCAGCTCGATGCCCCAGGGGGGAGGCCAGCCCCCGAGGTGATGGGAGAGGGCGCCCTCGCCCGCCTCGGTGAGGGCGAAGACCAGATGCGCCGTGCGCAGGGAGGCGGCCACCGCGAGGGTGGAGAAGAGCAGGGCGGTCGGGAGCACCGCCCGCGCCGAGAGGCGGCGGACCAGGGGGAGCGCCAGCGCGCCGACGAAGAGCGCGACGATGATCCACAGGGGTGCGGCCGGCTGGATCACCGCAGCTTCTCCAGGATCTCGTCTTCCTCGAGGGTGCCGTGGCGGCGGTGGATCCGGATGAGGAGGGCCAGGGCCACTCCGGTGGTCGCCACGCCCACCACGATGGCGGTGAGCATCAGGGCCTGCGGCAGGGGGTTGGCGTAGGCGTCGAGCTCCGGGCCGATCGACTCCTCGAGCACCGGCAGGATGCCGCCCTTCTTGGGGGAGAAGGTCAGGTAGAAGAGGATCACCCCCACCTGGAGGATGTTCATCCCCATGAGCTTCTTCAGGAGGTTGCGCTTGGCCATCATCCCGTAGACGCCCACCAACATCAGGACCGAGATGATCCAGTAGTTGTAGCTGGCGAAGATGCGCTCGAAGTCCATGGCTCTCTAGAGGCCGCCCCGGCTGCGGGCGACGAGATCGTCGAAGAGGATGACCATCACGCCCATCACCGCGAGGGTGACGCCGACCTCGATCCCGATGGTGCCGAGGGCGCGGGCGGCGGCGACGTGCTCACCGTGGGGCATGCCCGGGATGCCCGAGACCGCGGCGTAGTCGAGGAAGGCCGTGCCCGGGGGCAGGAGGAGGCCGAGGATGCCGATGGCCAGGTAGAGGGAGACCCCCAGGATGGCGAGGTGGGTGGCCCGGCGGGTGGTCAGGCCCTTGAGGCCGTCCGGGTAGCCCTCGGTGATGCGGAAGATCAGGAAGCTGCCGGCGAGGGTGGCGCCGGCCTGGAAGCCGCCGCCCGGGCTGTAGTGGCCGTGGAAGAGCACGTAGAGGGCGTAGAGCTGCAGCAGCGGCGCCTGCACCCGGCCCGCCAGGCTCACGACCACCGAGTCGTAGCGGCCCATCATGGGTCACGCTCCCGGTGCTCGGGCCAGAGGATCAGCGCCACCGCCAGGCCGGCGATGAGGATCACCGAGGTCTCGAAGAGGGTGTCGAAGCCCCGGTAGTCGGCGAGCACGGCGGTCACCATGTTCTTGGCGTGGGTCTCGTCGTAGGCCTTCTCGATGTAGCGGGGCGAGACCCGCTGCATGGTGACGGCCTCCGGATCGCCGAAGTCGGGCAGCGCCGGCGCGCTGTAGGCGAGGAGGCCGCCGGCGAAGGCCAGGGCGAGGAAGGCGCTCCACTTCATTCTCGGCTCTCCCTTCCGGTGCGGAAGAGGGCTGCGAAGAAGACCACCGCCGAGACCGCCGCGCCGATCATCGCCTCGGTGAAGGCCACGTCCACCGCGGCCATGGCCGCGTAGACGATGCAGGAGAAGAAGGAGAAGCCCGCGAAGACGATGGTCGCCGCCGCGAGATCCTTCAGGGAGAGGGCCGTGACCGCGAGGATCACCAGGATCGGCAGGAGCAGGGCGTCGAGGAGCAGGCTCATGCCTCGCCCTCCTCTTCCTCGCGATCCTCCTGCCGCAGCCGGCGCCTCCTCGCCCGGCGCTCCTCGGCCTGCTTCAGGGTCATGGTGCCCTTGCGGGTCCACATGGGGAGCCCGGCCTTGCAGGCGGCCCGCGCCAGGGCGTGGGTGGCGGTCGGGTTGGCCAGCAGGATGAAGCCCTCGACCAGGAGGATCTTCAGGGCCAGGAGGGTGGGGCCGGCCAGGACGGCGAGGCCGGTGAGGATCAGGGCGGCCCCCAGGGTGTCCGCCTTCCCCGCGGGGTGGAGGCGCATGTAGAAGTCGGGCAGGCGCACCAGCCCGAAGCCTCCCACGAAGAGGAAGAAGAGGCCGAGGCCCAGGAAGAGCGTGGCGATCATCTCCCAGACGCTCAAGGCTCGCGCTCCGGGTTGTGGCCCCCCTGCCAGACCGAGGACTCGAGGTACTTGGCCGTCACCAGGGTGCCGATGATCAGCGCCAGGCCGTAGCCCAGCGAGATGTCGATGTACATGTCCGCCTGATCGGAGAGGAAGCCCATCAGGACCAGCAGGACGATGGTCTTGGTGCCCAGGGTGCCGGCGCCGAGCGCCCGGTCGAAGGCGGTGGGGCCCCGCACCACCCGGTAGAGGGGCAGGAAGAGGAGGGCCGCCAGGATCAGGGCGGCGCCGTGGAGGACGGTGTCCATCACCGGTCCTCCTTCCGGCGCCGGGGCGGCGCCTCGGCCTCGAGCCGGGCGATGGCCGCGGCGGCCTCCTTGCCGATCTCCCGCCCGAAGGCGGCCTTCACCCGCCGGCCCATCGTGCCGCTCTCGATGTCGAGGGCCACCGGGACGTCGATGCTGTGCACGATGAAGCGCTCGTCGACCACGTCGATGGTCACGGTTCCAGGGGTGAGGGTGATCGAGTTGGCGAGGACCACCTGGGCCAGCTCGGACTTCAGATCCGGGCCGACGTTGGTGATCTGGGGATCCCAGCCCGCGCGCGGCCCGAGGACCAGCTTGAGCACGTAGAGGTTCGCCTTGATGATCTCCACGAAGAGCCAGGGAAGATAGAGGGCCACGTGGTGCCAGCGGATGAAGGTCAGGTAGAAGCCCGGCCCCCCGATGCCGTCGGCCGAGCGCAGGTGCCTGGCCGAGAGCAGGGTCACGCCGGCAGCGCAGATGGCCCCCATGATGAGGTGGGTGGCGTCGAGCATCCCGGAGAGGATCACCCAGAAGGTGAACAGTCCCCCGAAGATGATCAGGTGGTGACGTAGGCGTCGTTTCATCGAGCTCGAGCTCCCTCGCCCTGCGCGACCGCCGGGCGAGGCCAATCAGCTATAGCACGAGGTCCAAGGTCGAGGTTCGAGCTCGTTTGGACGCAGTGCGGCAAGCATGACGCCAGGCGTCAGAGGGACCAGATTGGGGGTGTCGGTCCTTCGCTTGACACGAAGGCACACCATCGATACGCCGCCACCTGAACAGGGGGTTCGTCATCTCTCCGGAAACCATCACGTGGATCTGGCTCATCGCGGGTGGGGTGCTCGCAGTCTCCGAGATCTGGGTGCCGGGAGGGGTGGTCATCTTCCTGGGCAGCGCGGGCATGGCCGTCGCGGGGCTCCGCGCCCTCGGGCTGATCGAGAGCCTGCCGGTCTCGATCGGCGCGTGGCTGGCGCTCTCGGTGGCCTCGGTGGTGGGGCTGCGCGGCCTGGTGAAGCGCTTCTTCCCGGCGGAGAGCTACTTCCAGTCCACCGACGAGGACGTGGAGGCCTACGGCACGGTCGTGGAGACGATCGCCGAGGTGAGCGAGAGCAGCGACGAGGGACGCATCCGCTTCGGCGGCACCACCTGGGCGGCCCGCTCCGTCCGGGGGGTCCTCCCCGCGGGGACGCCCTGCCGGATCGTGCACCGGGACAACCTGGTCTGGGTGGTGGAGCCCATCAGCGAGCCCCTGCTCGCGGGCTCCTCCACTGACGAAGAGAAGTAACCACGGCACCACTTCTGGTGCCGCGGCCTCGAATCGAGAAAGGGGTCTCCCTCCCATGTGGACAACCTTGACGATCACCCTGGTCATCCTCGGGTTCATCGGATTCAAGACGCTCAAGGTCGTTCCGATGCGCGAGGCCTTCGTGAAGGAGCGCTTCGGGAAGTTCACCGGTGTCCTGCGGCCGGGGCTGCACATCCTCGTCCCCTTCATGGACAAGGTCGCCTACCGCCACGAGATGCGGGAGCAGGTCCTCGACATCCCGGCGCAGAGCTGCATCACGCGGGACAACATCCAGGTCGAGGTGGACGGCCTCGTCTACCTGAAGGTGATGGACCCGGCCAAGGCGAGCTACGGCATCGAGAACTACCGCCGCGCCAGCGTGAACCTGGCCCAGACGACGATGCGCGCCGAGATCGGCAAGCTCACCCTCGACAACACCTTCTCCGAGCGCGAGGCGGTGAACGAGCGGATCGTGCAGGAGATCGACAAGGCCTCGGACCCCTGGGGCGTGAAGGTGCTGCGCTACGAGATCCGTAACATCACGCCCAGCTACCACGTCATCGAGACCCTCGAGAAGCAGATGGAGGCCGAGCGGCACAAGCGGGCGAAGATCACCTCCGCCACCGCCGAGAAGGAGTCCCTCACCGCCATCTCCGAGGGCACCCGCCAGGAGGCGATCAACCTCTCCGAGGGTGACCGGCAGCGGCGGATCAACGAGGCGAAGGGGCGGGCCGAGGAGATCAAGCTCCTGGCGCACGCCACCGCGGAGGGCATCCGCCGGGTGGCCGAGGCCATCCAGAAGCCCGGCGGCGACGTCGCCCTGAAGATGCGGCTGGTCGAGCGCTTCATCGAGGAGCTCGGCGCGGTGATGAAGGAGAGCGACGTCACGGTGGTCCCCGCCGAGCTCGCCAACATCAAGGGCTTCTTCGAGGGGCTCACCCGGGTCAGCACCCAGATCGGAGACGGAGGGTCCTCCGCCGGCCGCTAGAGGCCGGTCCGCGGACACCTCCCTCCTCTCTCATCGAATACGGAGTCTTCTCATGGACATCGCCATCAACCTCACGATCTGGGGCCTCTTCTCCCTCTACCTGGTCTACAAGCTCATCCGCTCCATCCGCTTCGTTCCCAACCGCTACGAGTACATCGTCGAGCGCCTCGGCAAGTACCGGAAGACCCTCGGCGCGGGCCCCCACCTGCTGCTGCCCTTCTTCGACAAGGTCTCCTTCATCCGGGACCTCAAGGAGCAGACCATCGCGGTCCCGCCGCAGGAGTGCTTCACCGAGGACAACGTGAAGGTCCACGTCGACGGTGTGATGTACATCTCGGTGAACGACTCGGTGAAGGCCAGCTACGGCGTCACCGACTACATCTTCGCCGCCTCGCAGCTGGCGCAGACCACCACCCGCTCGATCATCGGCACCCTCACCCTCGACCAGACCTTCGAGGAGCGGGATCTGATCTCGGTGGGCGTGGTGAAGGCCCTCACCGAGGCGGGCCACTCGTGGGGCATCACCGTGCACCGCTACGAGGTGAAGAACATCGTGACCCCCGAGACGGTGCGCAACGCCATGGAGCAGCAGGTCACCGCCGAGCGCGAGCGCCGGGCCACCGTCGCCCGGGCCGAGGGCGAGAAGCAGACCCGCATCAACCGCTCCGAGGGCGAGAAGGCCCAGGCGGTCAACAAGTCCGAGGGCGAGATGCAGCGGCGGATCAACGAGGCCCAGGGCCGGGCCGAGGCCATCCTCTCCATCGCCTCCGCCACCGCCGAGTCCATCGAGAAGATCGCCGCGGTGGTCTCCCTGCCCGGTGGCGTCAAGGCGGTCCGCCTGCAGATGCTCGAGAAGTACGTCGACCAGCTCTCCAACCTGGCCCGTCCCGACACCCGCGTGCTCCTGCCCGCGGATCTGACCAAACCCGACGCCCTCTACGCAGCCCTCGGGCTCAGCGAGGACGACCTGAAGTAGGTGCACGCTGCCCGCGTCGCACCCCGCAGCAAAGGACACCATGAGCAAGACCATCGAAGGGGTGGTGCGCCGGCATCGCGCCGGTTTCGGCTTCCTCCTCGTCGACACCGGAGACCGGGACGACGTCTACCTCCCCCCGGAGGAACTCGAGGGGATCCTCGACGGCGATCGCGTGCGCATCACCGTGGAGCGCCGCGGCGGCCGGGAGCGGGGCCGCGTCGAGGAGGTCGTCGCGCGCGGGCGCGAGCGCGTCGTGGGAACCTATCACGAGGAGCGGGGCGCGACCTGGGTCGACGCCGAGGATCCGGCCCTGGGCATGCTCCAGGTGCGCCCCAAGGACGGGCCCCCGGTGAAGCCGGGAGAGATCGTCACCGCCCGGATCGTCTCCTTCCCGAAGGAGGGGCGGGGGGCCTGGGGGGTGATCGAGCGGGTGCTGGGCGTCGCCGGTGACCCGGCCCAGAAGGTCCTGGGCATCGCCTACGCAGCCGGCTTCTCCGACGCCTTCCCCGCCGAGGTGGAGGCCGAAGCGGCGCGGCTGCCGGACTCGGTCCGCCTCGAGGATCTCGCCGGCCGGCGGGACCTGCGAGAGCTGCCCCTGGTGACGATCGACGGGATCGACGCCCGGGACTTCGACGACGCCGTCTACGTCGAGCGGCTGCCCGGCGGGGGCTTCCGCCTGGTGGTGGCCATCGCCGACGTCGCCCACTACGTCATCAAGGGCAGCGCCCTGGACCAGGAGGCCCGGCACCGCGGCACCAGCGTCTACTTCCCGACGACGGTGCTGCCGATGCTGCCCGAGCACCTCTCCAACGGCCTCTGCTCCCTCAACCCGGGGGTGGACCGGCTGGCGATGGTGGCCGACCTGATCTTCGACCGCGACGCCCGCACGGTGAACACCGAGCTCTACGAGGCGGTCATCCGCAGCCACCATCGCCTCACCTATGCCGAGGTCGGCGCCTGGATCGCCGGCGAGGAGGAGGCCACCGGCCACGAGGCCCAGGCCTGGCGGGAGCACCACCTGCCCCCGGCCCTGGAGCTGGCCCGGGCCCTCTCGGGGCGGCGCAAGGTCCGCGGCGCGCTGGATCTCGATCTCCCCGAGCCGGAGATCGTGCTGGGGCGGGGCAACCGGCCCCGGCAGATTGTCCGTCGCACCCGCACCTGGGCGCACCGGCTGGTCGAGGAGTTCATGCTCGCGGCCAACGAGGCCGTCGCCTGGTTCTTCGCTTCCCGGGGCCTGCCGACGATCTACCGGGTGCACGACGATCCGGACGAGGCGAAGCTCAGCGCCTTCGCCGAGGTGGCCCGGGCCCACGGGCTGAAGATCGATCCGAAGACCCAGGACGACGCGGCGTCGCTGATCGTCGCCCTCGAGCGCCTGGAAGATCGCCGGGCCCGCCGCGCCCTCGACTTCCTCTTCCTCCGCGCGCTCCAGCGGGCGGTCTATACGCCCCAGAACATCGGCCACTACGGGCTGGGGGCGACCCACTACCTCCACTTCACCTCGCCCATCCGGCGCTACCCCGACCTCGCGGTCCACCGGCGCCTGAAGAACCACTGGCGCGACGCCGGCAAGGTCCACGACGAGAAAGCCCTGGCCCGCCTCGGCGACGCCCTGGCCCGCATCGCCCACCAGTCCAGCGAGCGGGAGCGCGCGGCCCTGGAGGCCGAGCGGGAGTCGGACGCCTACTTCGCGGCGCTCTACATGGAGCCCCGGATCGGGCAGACCTTCGCCGGCACCGTCACCGCGGTCACCGAGTTCGGCGCCTTCGTCCGCCTCGACGACCACCATGTCGAGGGCCTGGTGCGAGCGGAGACCATCGCGCCGAGGTGGTCCTTCGACGAGCTGCGCCACAAGCTCTCCTTCGGCAAGGGCCGCGAGCCCCTCGGGCTGGCCTCGGAGGTCGAGGTCGTCTGCGTCGGGGTGCGGGTCGACGAGCGGAAGATCGATCTGCAGCTCGCCGACACCGTCGGTGCGGCGCCCGTCGGTCGCCGAGGCCGGCAGGCCGCCTTCGACGACAGCCTGCGGGAGGCGAAGGCTCGGAGGGGAGGGCGCTCCAAGAAGAAGACCGGCGGGAGCCCGGCGCCCTCCGGCCGCAAGAAGAAGGCGCGGCCCGGAAAGAAGGAGCGCGCCGCCAAGCAGAAGCCCTCGAAGAAGCGTCGCTGACCGAACGGTTCTGGGTTTCTGGTGAGCGTGGACTTCGCGTAGACTCTCCCTCGTGATCCTCACGGGATCGGGTCGCGCATGAGGGTCAGGGAGGCAAGCCGCTGGGGGGTGGCGCTACTCGCGTCTACCCTCGCCTGCGTCCTGGCGCCGGACCCCTCGTGGGCCGAGGCGGCCCCGCCGGAAGCGGAGGAGGCCGAGGCCGAGGCGCCGCTTCCGGAGGAGGAGCTGATCGACGAGGCTGCCCTGGAGGGGGCCTTCGACTTCGAGTCCCTCGAGGATGTCGGCCTGATGGACGAGTTCGCCCTCCTGGTCCAGGAGGACGTGGTCGTCTCGGCCTCGCGGCGGGCCCAGCGCATCGACGACTCGCCCTCGGCGATCACCGTGCTCACCCGGGAGGAGCTCCTCGCCTCGCCCTTCGACACCATCGCCGACGTCCTGCGGATGGTGCCCGGGATGGACGTCTTCCTCCTGACGGTGGGCTTCCCGGCGCCCGGTACCCGCTCGGGCTCGAGCCGCTCCGCGGCGAACGTGCTGGTGCTGGTCGACGGCCGGGACATCATCGATCCCCTCTTCCACTTCCCGCTGCTCCTCGGCCTGCCCATCGACCTCGAGAGCATCGAGCGGGTCGAGATCATCCGCGGACCGGCCTCGACCCTCTACGGGGCGGGCGCGCTCCAGGGGGTGATCAACTTCGTCACCCGCCGGGCCAGCGAGGAGCCCCTCCGGGTCGAGGCGGACGTCTCGGGCAACGGCCCCAACACGGTGGCCGCCGGGCTGCGCCTCTCGGGGACCTCCGGCCGCTTCAGCTGGTGGGCCTCCGTGGGGATGGACCGCGCCGCGCCCTACCACGACGCGAGCGAGCTGGGCCTCTCCAAGGTCGCCGGGCGGACCTGGGCGCGCTACGAGGGGGTGGCCTTCGAGGGCACCCTGGAGCTGGGCGGCGCGCTGCAGGAGGGGTCGATGGTCACCTTCGCCGGCAACGGCGCCGGTGAGTTCGACGAGGTCTACCTGCGGGCCGAGGCCATCGTGAAGGAGACCCGGCTGCACTTCCTGGCCGAGCACATCTCGGCGGATCTCCACCTCGACCTGCAGCTGCTCTTCCCCGGGGACGACTCGATGGTCCTCGGCCGCCTCCCCGATCCGATGAGCTCCTCCACCTGGCTCTACGAGCTGGCCGCCGAGCGCTCCTGGCGCTTCGGGGAGAACCTCCGCCTGATGAGCGGCCTCCAGGGGAAGATCATCCGCCACCAGCCGCGCGTCCTGGTGACCTGCCCCGAGAGCGCGCCGACGGCCTTCGACCCGGAGGCCTGCGAGCTGGACGAGGTCGTCGAGGTCCGGCCCGAGGCCTTCGCCCAGCTCGAGTGGCGGGTGCGGCCCGACCTGGATCTCAACCTCGGCGTGCGGGGGGGCTTCAACACGGTGGTGGTGGAGCCCGGCTTCGCGCCGAGGCTGACGGCCGTCTACCGGCCGGCCCAGAACCACACCCTGCGGGCCTCGGTCGCCCGGGCCTACCGCAAGCCCTCCTACTTCGAGCTGCGGGCGCACGTGCTCCTCGAGCCCGGGACGCTGCAGGACGAGGATCTCTTCCGCCGGGTGCAGCACATCTTCGCCACCGGCGTCGGCAACGAGGACCTGCGCAACACCAAGGTCGACAACCTCGAGCTCGGCTGGCGGGCTCGCTTCCTCGAGGAGGCCCTGCGCCTGGAGGTCGAGCTCTACGCCTCGCGCTACCTCGACGACGTGCGGGTGGACTCCAGCCGGCTGGCCGACATCGAGTACTTCGCGGGCCTGCCGATCATCGGGGACTCGGTCGGCCTCCAGTACATCAACCTCGAGGAGCAGATCTGGTCGGCCGGCGCCGAGGTGGCGGCGACCTGGAAGACGCCGGCCGAGGGGCTGGAGCTCTCCCTGGCCTATGTCTTCGACCACGTCCTGGTGCGCTCGCAGGCTGCGGACGGGACGGTCACCTTCGAGAAGGCCATGCGAGAGCCCGAGCACCGGATCATCGCCGGGGCGCAGTACATCCACCGGAGCCTGCGGCTGAGCGCGTCGGCCATCTGGGCCAGCGCCTACCGGGACAACCATGCCGCTCCCGAGTCGATCATCGCGCCGCCGGTCTCCATCTCGCTGGGCGCCAACACCCTGTTGGCCGGCCGGGCCGGCTGGGTCTTCGGCCTGGGGGGCAGCGAGTGGGAGGCCGGCCTGACCGGCCTGATGCCGGTACTGGGGCTGGAGCTGCGGGAGACGGCCGGCGGCTACCAGGACGACGGCAGCAACTACGGCGGCGAGCCCATCCGGCCCCGGCTCCAGGGCTACCTGCGCGCCGCCTTCTAGGGAGTTCCCCGCCGCCCTCCGCGCCCCGGCCGATATGACGTAGATAGGGTGATCATGACCCGTCGCGTTCTCGTCGTCTGTGGCACCCGTCCCGAGGCCATCAAGGTCGCGCCGGTGGTCCTGGCCCTCCAGGAGCACCCCGACTTCGAGGCCCGCCTCTGCGCCACCGCGCAGCACCGGCAGATGCTCGATCAGGTCCTGGAGATCTTCGAGCTGGTGCCCGACCACGACCTCGACGTGATGACCCCCGGGCAGGACCTCTTCGGGGTGACCGCCGCGGTCCTCCAGGGGATGAAGGGGGTCCTGGAGGCGGAGCGCCCGGACGTGGTGCTGGTGCAGGGCGACACCACCACCGCCTTCGCCGCTGGCCTGGCGGCCTTCTACCTGAAGATCCCGCTGGGCCACATCGAGGCCGGGCTGCGCACCCACCAGAAGTACAGCCCCTTCCCAGAGGAGAAGAGCCGGCACATGCTCGGCACCCTGGCGGACTTCCACTTCCCGCCGACCGAGGCCTCGCGGGCGAACCTCCTGCGGGAGAACGTCCCGGCCGAGCGGATCTGGGTGACGGGCAACACGGTCATCGACGCCCTGAAGCGGGTCTCGGCGCGCCTGGAGGGGGAGGGGGAGGACGCCCGCTGGCGGGCGCATCTCCGGGAGCGCTTCGGGCTCGCGCTGCCGCCGGAGGGCGAGCGGATCCTCCTGGTCACCGGCCACCGCCGGGAGAACTTCGGCGAGGGCATCGCGAGGATCTGCGCGGCCCTGAAGTCCCTCGCCGCGGCGCACGCCGACCTCCAGATCGTCTATCCGGTGCACCCGAACCCCCGGGTGATCGAGCCGGTGCGAGCGCTGCTGGCGGGGCAGCCCAACATCCACCTCATCGAGCCCCTCGACTACACCCCCTTCCTCTTCCTGATGAAGAACGCCCACCTGGTGCTCACCGACTCCGGCGGCATCCAGGAGGAGGCCCCCTCCCTGGGGAAGCCGGTGCTCGTGATGCGCGACACCACCGAGCGGCCGGAGGGGGTCGAGGCCGGGACCGTGAAGCTGGTCGGGACCAGCACCGAGGCCATCGTGGAGGGCACCGAGGCGCTGCTTCGCGACCCCGCGGCCTACGAGGCCATGGCGCGCACGGAGAACCCCTACGGCGACGGGAAGGCCTCCGCCCGGATCCTGGAGGCGCTGCTCACGGCGTTCGGCTGAGGAGATCAGAGCTTGGCGACGGTGAAGCCGTCTCCCGCGCGCGAGGAGTCCCCGGTGTGGACCTCCTGCACGTAGGGGGAGCGCTTCAGGAAGTCGCGCACGGCCTGCTTCAGGGCGCCGGTGCCGTGGCCGTGGATGATCTCCAGGCGGCTCGCGCCGACGGCCATCAGCTCATCGAGGCGCTTCTCCAGCATCGAGAGGGCCTCCTCCACCCGGGCGCCGCGTAGATCGAGGCGCTCGGAGGGGCCCAGCTCGTCGCCGCCGGTGGCGCGGGGGCTCTCCTTGCGCGCCTTGCGGGAGACCACGACCAGCGCCTCGAGAGGCTGGCGCACCTTGAGGGCCCCCATCTGCACCAGGGCTTCGTCCCCCTCCACGGAGAGCACCTCGCCCTGGCGGTCGCCGAGGGAGGGCGCCCTCACCGTGTCTCCCGCCGACGGGAGATCGGCGCGCACCTCACCGCCGCTGCCGGCGCCCCGGGCTCGCGCGGCCGCGGCGCGCTGCTTCGCCTCCAGGGCCTCGAGGTGCTTGGCGGCGGCGTCGGCCTGGCGGAGGCTGCGCTCGGACTGCAGCGCAGCGATGGTCGACTTCACCTCCTGCCGGGCCGCCTCGATCTCGGCGATGAGCTCCTCCCGGGCCTCTTCCTTCACTCGCGCGCGCTCCTCCTCGAGGCGGGCGCGCTCGGCGTCGGCCGCCGCCTGCGCGGCCTCCGCCTCGGCGCGGGCGGCCTGCGCCTCGCGCTGCGCCACCTCGGTCTCCCGGGTGGCCTCCTCCAGGCGATCCAGGGCGTCCTGGAGCGGCCCCGCGTCGCCCTCGAGCAGCGCGCTCGCGCGCCGGAGGATCCTCTCGGGCAGGCCGGCCTCCTCGGCCGCTGCCAGCGCGCCCGAGCCGGCGGAGGCGCCGGGGATGAGCCGGTAGGTCGGCCGGCGGGTGGCGGGATCGAAGCCCATGGCGGCGCCGGCGAAGCGCTCGTCCGAGCCGGCCAGGGCCCGCAGCGCCGCGAGGTGGGTGGTCACCAGCACCGTGGCCCCGCGGGCGAGCAGCTCCTCCAGGAAGGCCAGCGCGATCGCCGCGCCCTCGCGCGGATCGGTGCCCGAGGCGATCTCGTCGATCACCACCAGGGTGTCGCCGTCGGCCTCCTCGACGACCTCCCGCAGCGCCCGGAGGTGCGCGCCGAAGGAGGAGAGGTCCTGGTGGAGGTCCTGCTCGTCGCCCACCACGGCCTGCACCCTGCCGAAGAGGGGCAGGTGGCTGTCGGGGTGGACCGGCGGCGGGATGCCGTGGCGCAGGAGCAGGACGCAGAGGGCGGCGCCGGTCACCGAGACGGTCTTGCCGCCGGCGTTCGGACCCGAGACGACCAGGCACTGGCCTCGGTGCACGACCAGGTGGTTCTCGACGATCTGCTTCTTCTCCTGGGCCGCCTTGAGGTGCAGGAGGGGGTGGCGCAGGCCCCGCAGATCCAGGTCGGCGCCCTCCCGCGCCTCGAGCTCGGGCAGGCTCCCCCGGAGCTTCACCGCCAGCCCGGCGCAGGCGTCGAGGAGATCCAGGGTGCCGAGGGTCGAGAGGTGCTCCGCGAGCTCCGGGGCGATGCGGTGCACCTCCCGGCCCAGCTCGACGAGCACCTCGCGGGCCGCGGCCTCGGCCTCGGCGGCCGCGACCGCCAGCTCGTTGCCCGCGGCGGCCAGCTCGGCCGGCTCGATGAAGACGGTCTGCCCGGTGTTCGAGACGTTGTGGACGATGCCGTCGACCCGGTTGCGGTGGGAGGCGAGCACCGGCAGGACGTAGCGTTCGCCCCGGACGCTGACGTAGCCCTCCTGCAGGAGGGGCTTCCACTCGGGAGATTCGACCAGGGCCTCGGCCCGGCGGCGGGTTCGCTCGTGCAGGCCGCGCAGGCGGGTACGAGCGGCCCGGACGGCCTCGCTGGCCTCGTCGGTGACCTCGCCGGAGGGATCGATGCTGCGCTGGATTCGACGCCCGAGGGCCTCGAAGCCGCCGAGGCCGGGGCAGTGGGCGCGCACGCCGGGCAGGCGATCCTCGAAGCGATCGAGGAACGCGGCGGCGTCGGAGGAGATGCGCAGGGCCGCGGCGACCTCCCGGAGGGCCTCGCCTTCCAGGACCCCGCTCTTCTCCAGGAGGGAGAGGTGAGGGCGGATCTCGGGGAAGGCCCCGAGGGGAGCGCGCTCGCCCTGCTCACGCAGGGCCTGCAGCTCGCCCACCTCCCCCAGGCGGGCGCGCAGCTCGGGGAGGTTCCCGGGGGCGCGCAGGCCGTCGACCTCCTGCCGCCCCATGGGGGTGGCGCAGAGGGAGGCGAGGAGCGCGTGCAGCTCGGGCCAGCCCAGCCGGGCGGCGGCCTTGCCGCGAGGATCGAAGTCGAGGGGAGGGAAGGCAGTCATTTCGCGAATGCGCATGGTATGTCACTTCGCGCGATGCGAAACCGTCTCCGGTCCATTCTCCCGGTCCTGCTCGGAGCGCTGGCTCTCTTCGGCACCGGCGCGGGCGTCGATCCACGGGTAGCCCTGAAGGCGGGCGTGCAGGCCCGGGAGGCGGCGCGCTACGCCGAGGCCCGCGAGCACCTCGAGAAGGCCGTGGAGGCGGCGCCCACCTGGGTGCTCGCCCGCCTCGAGCTGGCCGACGCGCTCCTCCACCTGGGGGCGAAGCCGGGAGAGGTGGGGCAGCACCTCGAGGCCGCCCGGCTGGTGGACGAGGGCAACCCGCGCCTCCATCTCCTGATGGGCCTCAACCACGAGGCCGCCGGGCAGGGCCCGCTGGCCGCCGCCTCCTTCGAGACGGCCCTCGAGCTGCGGCCCTCGCTCACCGAGGTGCGGCTGCGCCTCGGGCGCCTGCTCCTCGCGGAGGAGAAGGCGAAGGAGGCCGCCGAGCACCTGGCGATCTACGTCGAGGCGCACCCCGAGGCCATCGCCGGCCAGACCCTCCTCGCTCAGGCGCTGGAGGCCGCGGGCGATCTCGGCGGGGCGGAGCGCGCGCTGCGGCTCGCGGCCGAGCGCTTCCCGGACAACGCCTACAACTGGCAGCGGCTGGCCGACTTCCACGAGCGCCACGGGCAGAGCAAGAAGGCGGCGGCGGCGCGGGCGCAGGCGGAGAAGGTCTCCCCGCGGCAGAAGCGGGACCTGCGGCCGCTCCCGAAGTCCCGGCGCTGAAGCGCGGGTTCCCGGCCGCCTGCCTGACGCGCTGCGTTGGCCCCGGGGGGGCATCGGGTGTTGCCGATTGCGAAGCCTGCCCCGGCCCCGCTAGGGTTGGGAGGTCAGGGACGCGGAGGAACGACCAGCAAAGGATGACCAGCATGGGGAATTCGGGCTCGACGGTGGTTCGGCGCCGGCCTCGAAGCGGGATGCTGCTCTTCTCCCTCCTCGCTGTGGCAGCCCTGATCGGGCCGGCCTGCAGCTGCTCGGGGGGGAAGACCTGTGTGACCGCCGAGGACTGCGGCAGCGAGAGGATCTGCATCAACGGGGCCTGCGGCGAGAAGGGGGAGACCGGAGCCTGCGAGGGTGGCGCCTGGGTGGGCACGACCACCGGCAGGGACCTGGACGGTGACGGCCTCGACAACGACGCCGAGTGCCTGCGGGGCCTGGACCCCACCCAGGCCGACACCGACGGCGACGGCCTCGACGACGGTGAGGAGGACGGCCTGGGCACCGACCCGCTTCGCGCGGACACCGACGGTGATGGGCTGGTGGACGGCCGCGAGCTCGAGCTGGGCACCGATCCCCTCAACCGCGACACGGATCGCGACGGGCTGGACGACGGCATCGAGATCGCCGCGCGCCTCGATCCCCTGAACCCCGACACCGACGGCGACCGCCTCGAGGACGGGGAGGAGGGGCAGTACGGCACCGATCCGACGGTGGCCGACACCGACGGCGACGGACTGGTCGACGGCGACGAGGTGGACCTCGGCTACGACCCCCTCGACCCCTCCGATCCGGACAACTCGGTGAAGTGCGACGTCCTGGCCACCTGCGCCCAGGACGCGCTGAAGCCCATGGCCTGGGAGGAGCAGGGCAGCGGCGACACCCGCATCGCCCTGGAGACCACCTTCGCCCACTCGCGCCTGGTCTTCTCCAACCTCTCCCAGGGAGAGCGGGCCAACGGCGCGGCCTTCGACGACGCCGCGGCCGGCGTGGCGGGGTTGCTCCTCTCCATCGACGAGCCGATCTCCGGCGGAGATCCCAACGCCCAGCTCACGGCCCTCGCCGGCCGCCTGGGCAGCGGCAGCTGGCCCTGGACCTTCGTCGAGCGGATCACCGGCCGGACCGTGACCAGCTGGGACGGCTACCCGGCGATGGTCTCGGCCCGCTTCAACTTCACGGCCGCCGGCTCGAACGCCGGGGCGATCCGCGACGCCCTCGCCGCGTCCCTCTCGGATCATGCGCCCGCCGACATCAGCGGCCTGCCCGCGGTGACGAGCTTCGCGCCGGGCGGCGAGTTCGTCTTCGGCTTCGAGATCCTCGTGCGTCGCAACGGCAACGGAGACGCGGGACGCATCGTGATCCTCGGGGCGGTGACCGACAAGGCCTCCTACGACGACAAGGCCCTGCAGGCTCGCATCCGGGTGGCCGATCTGGGCAACGGCACGGCGCTGGGCCAGCACGGCGACCGGGACAACACCCGCTGCGACTCCTTCGTGGTGGAGAGTGACCCCCGGGCCGACTTCATCTGGATGAGCGACATCTCCGGCTCGACCAACGACGAGCGGATGCCGATCAAGAGCAGCGCCACGATGGTCTTCGACGCCCTGGCCAACCTCGGCGTCGACGCGCGGATGGCGGTGATGCCCCACGAGAACAACTCGATCAACTCCGCCAACCCCGGGCAGTTCTATGCCCCGGGCTTCACCCGCGACGCCGGCACCTTCGGGGCCTGGTGGGACATCGCCGGGGGCGACGGCCAGGAGTACGGG
This sequence comes from Deltaproteobacteria bacterium, assembly GCA_029210625.1. Lineage (NCBI taxonomy): Bacteria > Pseudomonadati > Myxococcota > Myxococcia > Deltaproteobacteria bacterium. The sequence goes on from JARGFU010000002.1 coordinate 275,937, forward strand.
CTGCTGGCGGTGAACGACGCCATCCGCCCCGGCGGCCGGGCGATGCCCCGCAGCGCCACCGAGGTCGCGGACAAGGTGCGCGAGGGGGTGAAGCTGGTGGTGGTCTACGTCTCGGATGAGCACGACCAGTCCGTGGAGGCGGCCTGCGCCGGCGTGCAGGACCGCAACAAGACCTACGTCCCGGACGCCGCCGGGCAGCAGTGCATCGACTCCACGGTGCAGCCCTTCGTCGACGTCCTGCTCGCGGAGTCGGCCATCGCCTTCGGGGTCATCGCCGAGAGCCCGGGGGGCTGCGCGAACCCGACCAACGGCACGAGCAGCCAGGAGGCCGGCTGGGGCTACAAGGAGGTCATCGAGGCCACCGGCGGATCCTACGGCTCGGTCTGCGCCTCGGACCCCGGCCAGACCCTCGACGACATCGTCAACGCGGTGGCCGGAGCGGCGTCGGCCTTCCAGCTCACCGGGGCGCCCATCTCCGCCACCCTGAAGGTGGTCGTCACCCCGGCGGGCCTGGCCTGCGATCCGCAGAACCCCACCGCCGGCCGCCGAGAGGTGCCCCGCAGCGCCCTGGACGGCTTCGACTACGATCCGGTGAGCAACAGCATCTTCTTCCTGGGCACCTCCCGCCCCCAGATCGGGGACGGGGTCACGGTGAGCTACCGGGAGTGGGAGGACCGGACGAGCAACCCGAACCCCGATCCGGGCGGCTGCGACGGGACCTGCAACCCCACCTGCGAGGCGGGCTTCACCTGCCAGGCCGACTCCTGCACCTGCGTGCCGGACTTCGGCTAGGTCGCGCTAGCTCTTGCGCTCGTCGGCGGCGACCTGGCCGTCGACGAGGCGCACCAGGCGGTGCGCGCGGTCCATCACCCGGGGATCGTGGGTGGAGAAGATGAAGGTGACGCCGTGGAGGCGGTTCATCTCCTCCATGATCGCCAGGAGCTTCTCGGCGGTCTCCGAGTCGACGTTCGCCGTGGGCTCGTCGGCCAGCACCACCGCCGGGTTGGAGGCGATGGCCCGGGCGATGGCCACGCGCTGCTGCTGCCCGCCGGAGAGCTCGTTGGGGCGGCGATCCTCCAGCCCCTCGAGGCCGACCTCCTTCAGGAGCCTCATCACCGTCTCCCGGCGCTCCTCCTTCGAGACCCCCTGGACGGCCAGGACGATCTCGGCGTTCTCGTAGGCGGTGAGCACCGGCATGAGGTTGTAGGCCTGGAAGACGAAGCCGATCCGGTCGCGCCGGATCCGGGAGAGGGCCTTGCGGCTCTGGGTGGCCAGGTCGATCCCCTCCAGCCTGATGCTGCCGGTGGTGGGGCGGTCCAGGGCGCCGATCAGGTTCAGGGCGGTGGTCTTGCCCGAGCCCGAGGGTCCGCAGATGGCCGTGAACTCGCCGGCGGCGACCGTGAGGTCGAGGCCGCGCAGCGCCTTCACCTCGAGCTTGCCCTGCTCGTAGGTCTTGGTGACCCCCGCGATCTCGACGATGGGCTTTCCGTTCTCGATGGTCATGACTCGACTCCTTGGGATCAGACGAGGGTGATGGTCTCGACGGGCTCCACCTTCACGGCCTTCCAGGCCGGGTAGAGCCCCGAGAGGAGGGTGGCGGCCATGGCGATGACGATGATGGCGAGCATGCTCTCCGGGTAGAGCCCGATCTTGAGGATCGGGCTGAAGCCCACCCCCGCGATGTCCATCTGCTGTCCGCTGCTGGCGTAGACCTCGGTCAGATCGACGCCGGTGGTGGCCAGGTAGTAGTAGGGCCAGGCGGTGATGGCGAAGCCCAGGGCGACGCCGACGAAGCCCAGCCAGAGGCTCTCCAGCATCACCAGGGAGAAGAGCTTGCTGGGCTGGAAGCCCACCGCGACCAGGATGCCGAACTCGCGCATCCGCTCCATCACGCTCACGAAGAGGGTGTTGAAGATGCCCGCGGCGCAGAGCAGCAGGATCAGCATCGAGAAGAAGGTCCCGCCCCCCTTCTTCATCGCGATGAAGGAGTCGAGGTCGGGCTGGCTCTGGCGCCAGGTGAGCGCGACGCTGCCGTCGTCGAGGGTGGCGGCCACCTCCTCCACGAGCCGCCCGCTCTCGCGCTGGCTCTCGAGGAAGACCGCGATCTGCACCGCCTCGTCCGCGTCGTAGCCGAGCGTGCCGCGCACCGCGTCCAGGGGCAGGAAGCAGAGGCCGAGGTCGACGGCCGGGGAGCCGGTCCGCACCAGGCCCGAGACCCGGGCCAGCCCCGAGACGATCTCCCCGTTCTTCGCGGTGAGGGTGTAGACCACCTTGTCACCCATCTCGGCGCCGAGGTTGTTGGCCAGGCGCTCACCGAGGATGATCCCCTTGTCCTTCGAGCTCTGGAAGAGCTCACCCTCGCGGAGGGCCTCGAGGATCGAGAGGGTCTCGGTGCTCTCCACCGCCGGGTCGTAGGCGATGAAGCCCGCCCCGTAGCTCTCGGTGGTGGTCGAGAGCATGGTCTGCCCGACGATGCGGGGGAGGGCCCGCTTGACGCCGTCGATCTCGGTGATGGCCTTCACCTTGGCGGCGGTCGCCGGCACGGTCCGGTTCAGGGCCGGCTTGTCGTGGTAGTCGGGGTGCTGCACCGTGATGTGGCCGCCGCCGATCCGGGCGGCCGTGTTGATCACGTCCTCCCAGCTCTTGTCGTTCATGCCGATCATGATCGCTGCGAGGAAGCAGGCGAAGGCGATGGCGAAGGCGGTGATGATGGTCCGGCGCCGGTGACGCCAGAGGTTCTTCCAGGCCATGGAGGCCAGCTTGAAGATGCCCATGGTGCCCTCCTACTGGTGCCGCATCGCTGCGACGGGTTGGATCACCGCGGCCTTGAGGGCGGGGTAGAAGACCGCCATCGAGACCACGAAGAGGGTCATGAAGATCGGGCCCTTGAAGATCTCGGGCGTGACGTCCGCGTACCAGGTCTCCATCATGGCCAGGCCCATCATGTCGGTGCCGGCCAGGGCGCCCATGTCGATGCCCGTGTTCGCCAGGTAGTAGAGCACCGGCGCTATCAAGAGCAGCCCGACGCAGACCGAGATGGTCACCTGGATGAAGGACTCGACGTAGATGAGCTTCATCACCCCGCTGGGCGCGATGCCGAGGGCCTTGAGCACGCCGAACTCCTTGATGCGCTCGAAGACCGACATCAGCATCGCGTTCAGGATGACGATGCCGATGGCCACGTTCACGATGAAGAACATGATGTTGATCATCCCGGTGACCGACTCGAGCATCGAGGCCAGGGTGGGGTTGAGCTCCTTCCAGCTCTGCACGTCCTGACCCGGAGCGGCCTCGACCGCGGCGGCCTTCACCGCGTCGGTGTCCAGGACGTGCGGGCGCTTGATGATGATCTGGTGGGCGCCACCTTCGTAGACGAGGAGCTCCCGGAAGAGGTCCTCGCTCATGAAGACGCCCGCCCGGTCGATCTCGGCCCCGACCCCCTTGAGGATGCCCTGCACGGTGAGCAGGTCGTTGGCCATGCTGCCGTCGGTGGCCTGGGAGAGGACGATCATCTCGTCCCCCACGCCGACGCCGAGGGTGTGGGCCAGCTTGCGGCCGATGACCACGCCCTTGGGCACGTCGGCGGCCAGCCAGCTCCCGTGGTGGACCTGGGAGGCGAGGGCGAGGACCTTCGGATCCCGGACGAGATCGACCCCCTTGAAGAGGGCGCCCGAGGAGGCCTCACCGGCGGCCACCAGGCCCGCGCCGTTGAGGCGGGGTGCGGCGGCCAGCTCCTTCGCGTCCAGGCGCTCCAGGATGCCCGCGGTGTCCTCGATGTCCGTGTAGATGGAGGGGCGGTCCTGGTAGCCCTCGGCGAAGATCTGGGCGGCCCCCAGCTCGAAATCCAGGGAGTCGGACTCCAGCTGGATCAGCATCCCGGCGACCATCCCGGAGTAGCCGATGGTGATGAAGACCGCGATGGTCATCGCCGCCACCGTCACCAGCGTGCGTCGCTTGTTTCGCCAGATGTTGCGCCAGGCCATCTTGAAGGTGCTCATGGCGTCTCCTTTCGGCGGGTCAGCGCTTCAGGGCCTGCAGGGAGAAGGTGCGGTCGGGGATGTCCACGTCGAAGACGATCTCCTTGAAGATCACCTCGGTGTACTCCTCGGGCTTGTCGGCGACCTTCAGGGTCATCACGGTGGGCAGCTTGCGGCCGCCCATCTCCTTGACCTCGGAGTAGGTCATCGTGCGCACCAGCTCACCCTTCTCGTCGAAGAACTCGGCCTTGGTGATGAGCTCGCTGGGCTGATCGACGAAGATCCGCACCTTGCCCCAGACCACCGCCGCGTTCTCGTTGGGCTTGCAGTCGATGACGTACTCCGCCACCCCGTGGCCCTCGGCGACCTTCTCCGGGTGGGAGACGTAGGCGCAGGCGAAGTCGTCGGTGTAGCGGGACTCCTTCACCAGGTCGTCGTTGGTGAAGTGGCTGCCCATCCAAGAGCCGGACATCATCGAGGCGGGCACCTTGATGGTGCGGTCGACCTTCGGGAGGTAGTTCCAGATGTTGTCCTCGACCTTCAGGGTCGTGGTGCCCTTCTCCTTGGCGGGGGAGAGGATCTTCATCAGGGTCTTCTCGGTCCCCTTGGAGGCCACCTCCATCTCGAGGTTGCGCTCCCAGTGCTTGGTCTTGATGTGCATGACCATCACGCCCTGGCTCGACTCGCCCCGGCTGACGTCGTCCGCCTTCTTCAGCAGCGTGTCGATGTCCGGGACCTCGGCCCGGGCCGGGGCGGCGAGGAGCACGAGGGCGCCGAGCGCGACGGCGAGGCCGAGGCGGCGGCCCGGAGCCGGGTGGGGGAATGTCCTCTTCATGTTGTTCTCCTTCGGGATGATCTCAGGTCGGGCCGGACGCCCTCGGTCTGATGTTTCGGATGCTCTTTCAGTCCGCTCCACTGGATCGATGAGCGATGCCATCGACCAGGATGTCGGCGAGCAGGTGAGCGAAGCGACGGTGCTCGATGCCGCCGCGCACCCGCTCGTCCATGATGAAGTTGGCGGAGTAGGCGATGGCCATGAGCGCCTGGCCTCGCTCTCCGAGCTCGGCGCCGGTGAAGCGCGCGTCGCCCGCGGCCTCGGCGATCATCTGATCGATGAAGGCGTGCTGCTGCTGGACGAAGAAGTCGCCCAGGGAGGGATCGATCTCCTCGAGGGCGATGAGCACCTCTCGGTCGCCGCGCATCAGCGAGGAGGTCAGGGGCATCTGATCGACGATCTCGAAGACCATCCCCAGCCAGGTGCGCAGGCGCTGCTCTCCCGGTTGCTCCTGATCGAGGAGCGGGGCCAGCCGCTCCACGAAGCCCTGCTTCTCCGAGGCGATGGCGTGGACGAGCAGCTCCGCCTTGTTCTTGAAGTAGGTGTAGACCGTGCCCTTGGCCACGTGCGACTCGCGGGCGATCTCGTCCACGCTCGTCCGGCGGTAGCCGTGGCGCAGGAAGAGGCCGGTCGAGGCCTCGATGATCCGCTGCCGCTTGCGCAGCTGGCCCTCCGAGAGCCCCGCCGGAGAGAGCATCTCCTGGAGGATCCGGAGGGCGTCCTGGAACTCGGGGCGTTGCATAATGACCAATTTAGCTCAAACGGTCATTTTGTCATCCGGTTCGAGACGAAATTTGAAAAGCATCTGAAAAGACAGGCTTTTTCTGTGGGGTGCCTTGACCGGAGACGCATCGTCCTTACCCATGGGGGACCAAAGGAGGCTCTACACATGAGCGAGATCAAGGCGGGTTGGAGCAAGGTCGGTGAGCAGTTCAAGGAGCTCGGGAACAAGCTCCGGGAGCACTACGACGGGCCCTCCGCCAGTGAGGGCGTCGAGGCCGCGACCGAGGGGGCGAAGGAGGCCGCCAAGAGCGCCGAGGCGAAGGCGAAGGAGGTCGTGGACAAGCTGGCCGCCGCCGTCGATCGGATCGCCGACACGGTGCGCGAGGCCGCGAAGGACCCCGAGCTGAAGGCCGAGGGCAAGGCCGCGGCCAGCTCCGTGGTCGACGCGCTGGCGGTCACCTTCGAGGAGCTCGGCGAGGAGTTCAAGGGCCTGGTCGAGCAGCTCAAGGCCAAGAGCGCGGGCCCGGCCAGCGAGGCCGAGGTCGAGGCCGAGGTCGTCGACGAGGAGGAGTAGGCTCCCCCCGCTGGAGGCCTGGCCGCCCGCATGAGGTAGACTCCTCCTCGATGATCGAGGGAGGAGCCATGCGACACCTCGCATTCGCGGTGATCGTTACCTGCACCCTGCTCGTCGCCGGCTGCGGCGGCGGGGGAGGGGGAGGAGACGAGGACGGGGGAGACTGCGTCCCCACCGCCATCTGCCGGACGGGCGAGGTGAAGGTGGAGGGCGCCTGCGCCGACTGCCGCACGGCCGACGACGGCTGCGGGGGCGTGCTGCAGTGCGGACCGGATCCCACCTGCGTGACGCCCTGCCCCGAGGGGGAGTACCAGGTCTTCGGTGCCTGTACCGACGCCGAGACCTGCCTCGAGCGGACGGCCTGTGGCCAGAGCGTGATCTGCCGGAGCGTGGAGGTCTGCCTGGGAGAGGAGAGCTGCCCCGACGGCGGCTTCCTCCTCGACGCCTGCAACGGCCTGCCCAACTGTCTGCCCTACAACGTCTGTGGGGTCGTGCGGTACTGCCCCACCCTCAGCGGCTGCGAGCAGCAGGCCTGCAGCGAGGGTGAGTCGCCGACGGTGCTGGCCTGCTCCGATCCCTCGATCGAGCTGCCCTGCCGGGAGGTGAGCGCCTGCGCCACCACGGTCTCCTGCGTCTGCGCCGCGGCCGCGAATCAGTGCCGCCTCGACGAGTACTTCGACACCAGCCCCTGCACGCCGGGGGAGGAGTGCCGCGAGCTCGTCGTCTGCGGCCAGACCATCTACTGCAAGGGCCAGTCGGTCTGAGCGAGCGTGGCCGCTCTCTCGATGGGTGTGCGCGCTGGCGGCGGTGCGAGGATCGGTCCTACGATGCTCTGGTGAAGAAAAAGCCCGTCCTCCTGCTCCTCGCCCTCTTCCTCGCTGGCCTCGTGCCGGGCACCGGCGCCGCGCTGGAGGAGGACCGGAAGCTCGACCCGCCGAAGGTCATCCTCATCGGCCTCGACGCCGTCTCGCTGAACATCGTGGAGCCCCTGGCGGCGGCCGGCGCGCTGCCGACCCTCGATCGCCTGATGAAGGAGGGCGCCACCGGTGACCACCGCTCGATCTGGCCGCTGCGCACGCCGCAGGTCTGGACCACCCTGGTCACCGGGAAGTACCCGGGCCAGCACGGGATCTGGGACCACTACTCGGACACCAAGTACAGCCCCCCGGAGTTCCGGAAGAAGAAGCGCACCCGCCTGACCACGGAGAACCGGCGCTCCAAGGCGCTCTGGAACATCCTCGACGACGCGGGGATCCAGGTGATGTCGGTCGGCTGGATCGCCTCCTGGCCGGCCGAGAAGCTCGAGCACGGCGTGATGCTGGCCCCGCCGGTGCGCATCGATCCGGCCAAGCAGGTGAGCATCAAGGGGTCGTTCTGGCGCGACGTGGGGCAGCAGGTGCAGCCCAAGAGCCTCTGGCCGAGGGTGAAGGAGACCATCGTCGAGGGGTCGGATCTCTCGGACGAGGACCTGAAGGCCTTCGCCGACGTCCCGCCCGCGGGCAGCCCGATCCTCTCGCTCCCCTACATCAAGAACTACGTGCGGGCGCTGCGGTGGAGCGTGGCGCGCGCCCGGAGCGTCGAGGCGCTGACCCTGGGCTTCCAGGCGGAGGTCCGGCCGGAGCTCCTCCTCTTCTACTTCCAGTGCTCCGACTCCCTCCTGCACCGCTTCTGGATCTTCCAGAAGCCGGAGGCCGAGATCGTCGAGCGCCTCGACACCCACGGGATCCCCACGAAGCACGCGGCCGAGCTGAAGGCGCGCTTCGGCCGGGTCGTGCAGGCCTGCTACGAGGACATGGACGCCCGGATCGGCCGCATCCTCGAGGCCACCCGGGGCGAGGAGACCCTGGTCCTCGTCGTCTCCGACCACGGCTTCGGCGAGGCCCCCTTCCCCCACCCCCGCAAGACCGAGCCCTACGGGGGCAACCACCGGGACGACGGCCTGCTGATCGCGGCGGCGCCCTGGATCGAGAAGGGGAGCCGCCTCCCCCAGACCCACGTCCTGGACCTGGCGCCGACCCTGCTGCACCTCTTCGGGCAGCCCCTGGCGAAGGACATGCCCGGGAAGGTCCTCGGGGAGCTCCTCTCCCCCGAGGCGAAGGCCAGGGAGCCCCGCACGATCCCCAGCTACGAGAAGAAGCCGCAGACCAAGATCCCCTACCGCGACGGCTGGCCGGCCCGCCGCTTCCGGCCCCTCGCCGAGGATCGCTAGGCGGGGCCCGTCCCCGGCCGGCGGGGAGGCCGCGGCGATTGTTGTGATCGTCTCGAGGGAGGGGAGCGTAACTCTCCACTGAGAGGTCCAATTCGATGCTGCAGCTCCTCTTCGACGACAAGTACGCCCTCTGGAGCGACCTGATCCACCGGGGGTCCGATCGGCTCTTCCTCGCGACGGAGGACACGCCGGAGATCGGCTCCCGGGTCCCGCTGGAGATCCGGGCGAAGGCCGGCGGGCTGCCGATCCGGTTGAACGTCGAGGTCGTGGCGCGCCGTCCCCGCAGCCGGCGCTTCCAGGCGGGCTGCTACATCCGCCTCGACGGAGAGAGCCTGGACAAGTGCCGGCGCTTCCTGGGGCTCGAGCCGCCCGGCGCCGCCTACCAGCGCGCCCGGCGCTCGGCGCGGGTCCACACCGAGGTGCGGGTCCGGGTCGAGACCCCCGCGGGCGAGAAGAGGGGGACCACCCGCAACCTCTCCAGCACCGGGGCCTTCCTCGTCGTGCCGGCGTCCCTGAACCCCGGGGAGCGGTTGCAGCTCGTGCTCGAGCTCCCCGACGGAGAGGTCGAGGTGGAGGCGGACGTGCAGTGGGGCTCCAAGAACGGCCACAACGCCATCGGCGTGAGGTTCGTCGCGCTCTCGGTCGCCGACCGCACGCGGATCGAGGCCCACGTCCTGCGGACCCTCACCCTCCTGCGGCAGGGGGCCGTGAAGGGGCCCGCCCCGGTGGTCGTCGCCGACGACGATCCGGCCATCATCGATCTGCTCGTCACGGCGCTCTCCCGGCACGACTTCGAGGTCTACGAGGCCCGCACCGGACCGGACGCCCTCTCCCTGATCCGGCAGCTGCACCCCCGGGTGGTGCTCCTCGACATCCTCATGCCCGGCCTCGACGGGGTGGACATCTGCAAGACCCTGCGCAGCGACGGCGAGCTCTTCGCGGTGCCGGTCATCTTCATCTCCGCCCTGGAGGAGGAGGCCCTGGAGCGGGTCGCCGACGAGGCCGGGGCCTCGGACTTCCTCTCCAAGCCCCTGGTGCTCGCCGACCTCCTCAACATGGTGGGCGAGTACCTGCGGGGCTGAGGGGGCGCGCCTAGAGCAGGCTCTCGTCGATCGGCGCGTCGGGGTCGAGGCGCAGCAGGGCGATGGTCTCGACGTGCCAGGTCTGGGGGAAGAGGTCGACGGGCTGCAGGCTCTCGAGGCGGTATCCGAGCCCGAAGAGCCACTTCAGATCGGGCGCCAGGGTGGTGGGGTTGCAGGAGACGTAGAGGATCGTCGGCGCGCGGCTGCGGCCCAGGCGCCGCATCACCTTCCCGCCGGCCCCGGAGCGGGGCGGATCGAGGAGGACCAGATCCGGCTGGCCCATCTCCTCGAGGACCAGCGGCAGGGTGCGGCGGGCGTCGCCGGCGTGGAAGGAGGTGTTGGTGAGGCCGGCGCGCTCGGCGTTCTTCTTAGCCGCCTCGATGGCCTCCGGCACGATCTCCACGCCCCAGACCTGCTTCGCCTGGCGAGCGAGAGGCAGGGAGAAGGCGCCGACCCCGCAGAAGACGTCGAGGACGGTCTCGCTGCCCTCGAGGGCGGCCAGCTCGACGGTCCTGCCCACCAGCACCTCGGCGGCGCCCGAGTTGGTCTGGAAGAAGGTGGGCAGGTAGAGGGCGTAGCGGTGCCCGGCCAGGGTCTCGAAGATGTGGTCGCGGCCGTGGAGCACGTGGATGGCGCTGGCGGCGACGACGTCCGACTGGCTGTCGTTCTCGACGTGCAGCACGCTCTGGAGGCCGGGCACCTCCTCGAGGAGGGCCGCGACCAGGGCCTCGGCCTCGGGCAGCGTGCCGGGCTCCGTGACGAGGGCGACCAGGCGCTCCCCCGTCCCCTGGCCCTCTCGCACGACCAGGTGCCGCAGGTAGCCCTCGTGGCGCTTCTTGTCGTAGCCCGGCAGGGCCAGGCGCTTCACGTACGCGCGCACCACGGCCAGCACGTCGGCGACGAAGCTGCCGGCCAGCAGGCAGTCCTCGATCTCGATCACCTCGTGGAAGAAGCCCCGGGGATGGAGGCCGAGGGTCCCGTCCCGGTCGAAGGCGAACTCCATCTTGTTGCGGTAGTGGAGCGCCTCGGGCGAGCCGAGGATCGGCGCCACCGGCGGGTCGGGGATGCCGGCCTGGTGCACGAAGGCGTCGCGCACGATGGCCTCCTTGGCCTCGAGCTGGGCGCCGTAGGCGAGGTGCTGCCAGGCGCAGCCGCCGCAGCGGCCGAAGACGGGGCAGGGGGCCTCCTGCCGCCCGGGCCCCGGGACGAGCACCTCCTCGATCTCGGCCTCGAGGTGTCGCCGCTTCTTCTTCTTCACCTTCACCTTCAGGCGGTCACCCACCGCGGCGTTGGGGACGAAGACGACGATGCCCTCGTGACGGCCGACGCCGCGGCCGCCATGGGAGAGGCGCTCGATGGTGAGCTCGAAGGAGGGAGGTGCGGGAGTGGACATGCGTTGCCCGGGTATCACGATCCGGGGCAGGTCTGACACGATCGCCTCGGTTCTTTCTTCTCGGCCCCTCACCCGCCGGGAGCGGGGGCCTCGAGGCGAAAGAGGGGCAAGCCTCTGGAAACACGGAGGAATAGGAGCGGTGCTCCCGGTTGTTCCCCCGGCGAGGCACGTGATCCCTGTCACTTGGATCGCTCCTCGCAAAGCAAGAGGGCGTGGGCCGACGGCAGGTCCCCGATATCCCGAAGAAGGAGAAGACCATGCGAATGCTCGTCGAATGTGACCGCTGCTCTCACCGCTTCATCATGCGTTGCCCCACCGGCGTGGGAGGTCTGATGCGCGTCGCCTGCCCGCAGTGCCGCGAGACCATGGTCCTGCTCGTTCACGAAGAACAGCGCGAGACCGCCGCCTGATCGAAAGGCCGACGGCCGTCGTAAGGGTCCAGGTGGGAGCCTGGAAACGGGGTGGCGCCAGGGGCGCCACCTCGGATAACCATGCGACGCTGACGTCGGCCGATGCCGGGCCGACCCGTTCCGAGACATCACCCGCTGGCGGGGAGGCCCGAAGATGAAGCGACGATTGCTCACGACCCTGGTGACCGTGCTGACCCTCGGCGGGGCCGCGCCGGTGCTGGCCGCCGACGCGCCCCCTCCGGTGAGGGGAGGCAGCCCCGGCTCCGTCTCGGCGACCAAGCCCGCGGACGCCAGCGGGAAGGACCAGCGCGCCGACCTGAAGAAGAAGTTCCGGGCCCCGGTGGCGAGCGGCAAGATGGGCATCCGGCCCATGCTCGGCGCCTGGGGCGAGCTGGACGTGAACAACGAGCGTGGCTGCTGCGGGGTCGAGGGCAACAAGTTCGTCTTCGGCGCCGACCTGCACCTCGGGGAGCCCACCGGCCTCGGCTACGGGGTGGGCCTGCACCTGGGGGCCGGGCAGGGCGACTTCGTGGTGCAGCCGAACATCGAGGCGACCTACCGCTTCGACCTGGCGATGGGGCTGCCCCTGGTGCCCTGGGCGGGCGGCGGCCTGAGCCTGAAGATGGCCCTGACCGACCGCTTCGAGTTCGCCCTCACCTTCCGCGGCGTCTTCGGCTTCGAGTACTACCTGACCGACAAGGTCGCGGTGGCCATGCAGCTCACCCTGCCGGACCTCGGTCCGCTCTTCCTGCCCACCTACGACAGCACGGTGGTGGGCACGGTGGAGGGGACCCTGGGTGTCCACATCCGTCTCTAGGGCCGTCCTCCTCCTGCTGCTGCTGACCAGCGCCTGTCCCCGGGAGCCCGAGCGGACGGCGCTGCCGCCCCGCAGCGTGGAGCCCGCCGACGACCTCGAGGAGGCCCGAGCGGCGCTGGACCAGGGAGAGATCTCGCGGGCGGTCCACCTGCTGGGGGAGCACTACAGCCGCTCCCCGGAGCAGGAGGTGCCGCGCTACCTCCTCGACGCGGAGATCGCCACGGCGCAGGGCCACCCCGACCGGGCGGCGCTCCTCCTGCGGCAGGCGGCCGAGAAGGATCCGGTGCGGGTGGCCTCCGACGCCCGGGCGATCGCCGGGCTGCTCGAGACGCTGGCGTCGGGCGAGTGCCGGGCGCGCCTGGACGCGGCCCGGGCCCTCACTCTGGCGAAGGTGGAGGCGGCGCGTCCGCTGCTGGAGCGGGCGGCGAAGGAGCCGCTGCCTCCGGCGGTGGAGGAGCGCTGTCCCCTGCCGGCGCTGGCGAGGCAGGCGCTCCGGGTGCTGGCGGGGGAGGGGGAGCTACCGCCCCTCGGGGAAGCACCACGGGCTCCCATCGCCGCGCCATCTTCGAAAGGCGCGCCCCTACCGCCACCTTTCCCGCGAGCTCGGTCCGGAGCTCCTCGCTCAGAGTGAGGCTCTTGGTGCCGCCCCCGTCGAGCTGCAGCTCGAGGGTGGTGCGCTCGCCCACCTCGCCCATCCCGTTGCCGGTGGTGGGGAGCTGCTGGTTGCGGATGGCGTAGACGGTGCCCGTCCACTCCTCGAGGTAGAGCGCCATGCGCGAGGGCAGGAAGGTCCGCGGCTGCAGGCCGGCCTCCTCCACGTCGGTGCGCTCCTCGAGCTCGCTGGCCTCGATCAGCCGCGGGTTCCACTCGGCCTCCACCTTCCGGAGGTACTGCCCCACCGAGAGGCTCTGGCGGTAGCCGTCGCTCACCCGCCGCTCGATGATCATCCCCGTGTGATCGAGGATCACCGCCGGGCCGTCCGGGGGGAGGTCGACGACCACGCCCTGGAAGGCCTCCAGGAAGCGGTTGAGCACCGGCGAGGCGAGCATCAGGCCGCCGCAGAGGGCGATGAGGTAGAGGTAGGTGTGCCCCTGGCCTCGCTTGAAGGCGCGGGCCGCCGCGGCCAGCTCGGCGTCGTCCTCCAGGCCGCCATCGGGGCTCGTCTCGAGCTGCTCCGGATCGCTCACCGGGGCACTGTACGACAGATCCTCCCGGGTCGCCGCCCGGATCGCCGCCTGAGTCATCTGCAGGTCCTCTCGCGTCGGTGTCATCGGCCCCGGCTTTCTGGAATAGTGGGGCGCCATGAACCTCCGACACCACACTCCGGGCTTCGTTCCCCTCCTCCTCACGCTGCTGCTGACGGCCTGTCCAGCGGCCCAGCCGAAGGACGAGGCGCCGGTGGCCGCGGTCGACCCGCTGCGCACCGCGGAGATGATCCAGCTGCGCGACCAGATGGAGGTCGCCCGGCTGCGCACCCGGATCGCCCAGCTCCAGGCCGAGCTCGAGGGGCAGGCCGGGGGCGGGGAGGCCTGGGCGGTGATCTCGGTCTCCCTCCTCCAGCTGCGCTCCGACGCCGACGCGGCCTGGAACCGGATGAAGGAGGTCGTCTCGGTGCTGGGAAACACGGGGGGCGCCAGCTACTGGGCGCACCTGGGCATGGCCGAGGTCTACCTGATCTGGGAGCTGCCGGATCAGGCCCGGGGTGAGGTCGAGGCGGCCCTCGCCCTCTACCCGGCGACCGCGCCCGCCCTCGAGCGGCAGGGCCGGATCGCCCTGGCCCGAAAGAAGGACGAGGAGGCCCGCGCCGCCTTCACGGCCGCCTGGAGCGCCGGGGGGGCGAAGGGCGCGCCCTTCGCGGGGCTGGAGCTCGCCCGGCTGGAGCGCGAGGCGGACGGCCCCGCCGCGCTGGCGCGGGTACAGGAGGTCCTCGCCGCGCACCCCGAGCTGATCGAGGTCCTCGTGCTGGCCGCCGAGCTCTCCGAGGACGGCCCGGAGAAGACGGCCCTGCTCCAGCGGGCGGTGGAGCGGGCCCCCGAGAGCGGAGAGCTGGCGGGTGCGCTGGCCGGCGCGCTCGAGGGGGAGGGAAAGGACACCGAGGCCCTGGCCGCCTGGCATGCCTCGGCGAAGACCCACCCGGCGGACCTCGAGGCGTGGCGCGCGGTCGCCCGGCTGGCCCGCCAGGCCGAGGACGAGGCCATCGAGCGCGAGAGCCTCGAGAAGATCGCCGAGCTCGATCCCAACGAGACCGCGGCCCTGGTCCGGCTCGCCGAGCTGAAGGGGGCGATCGGGGACCTCGAGGGCGCCGAGGCGGCCTGGACCGAGATCCTCACCCGCAAGGCCGACGACGGCGGCGGGCACCTCGCCCGGGGCAAGGTGCGAGAGGCTCGCGAGGACTACCGGACGGCCATGGCGGACTACCGCGAGGCCCGGACCCTGGGGCACGCCGAGGCCGAGGCCTCGGTGCAGAGCCTCGCCGGGCGGATCGGCCTGCCCGCGAAGGCCCTCCAGGGGAAGAGCCCGGATCAGGTCTACGGGCGCGTCGCCCGGGTGCTCGGCAAGGCCTACGGGGCGCGCCTGAAGGAGACGCCGGAGCTGGGCGGCACCCTCTCGATCCAGGTCTGGGTGGAGAAGGGCGCCGTCGCCGAGGCCAACGTGGTCGAGAACAGCCTGCACGATCCGCTGATGGAGGCCCTGGCCTACTGGCTGGTCTTCGACGCGGCCTTCCCCACCGAGAAGGGGCGCAAGGAGTACACGCTGCCCTTCACCTTCGACCCCGCCGACTACAAGCCATGAGCCGGGTCCTCACCGGCGCCGATCGACTCGCGGCCGAGGGGGCCGCTCGCCTGCGGGGCCAGCGCGTGGGGCTGGTCTGCAACCAGAGCACGGTGATCCACCCCTCGCTCGAGCACCTCGCCGACCTGCTCCACGCCGCGCAGGGGGTCGAGCTCGCCGCCCTCTTCGCGCCCGAGCACGGGCTGCGGGGCGAGGCCCAGGACATGGAGTCGGTCGGCTCGACCCGCGATCCGGTCACCGGCCTGCCGGTGCACTCCCTCTACGGCAGCGACGAGGACTCCCTCGCGCCGCGGGCCGAGGACCTCGAGGGCCTCGACCGGCTGGTCTTCGACGTGCAGGACATCGGCACCCGCTACTACACCTTCGCCGCCACCCTCCTGCTCTGCATGCGCCGGGCGGCGCCCCTGGGGCTGCCGGTGCTCGTCCTCGACCGCCCCAACCCCCTCGGGGGTGGGCAGGTGCGGGGAGGAACCGTCGCGCCGGGCTTCGAGAGCTTCGTCGGGCTCTATCCGGTCCCCGTGCGGCACGGCCTCTCGGTGGGGGAGCTCGCCCTCTGGCTGCAGCGCGAGCTGGTCCCGGAGTGCGAGCTGGAGGTGCTCTTCTGCGAGGGGTGGCGCCGCGCCGACTACTTCGACGCGACGGGCCTGACCTTCGTGCCGCCCTCGCCGAACATGCCCACCCTCGACACCGCCATCGTCTACCCCGGGCAGTGTCTGATCGAGGGGACCGAGCTCTCCGAGGGGCGGGGCACCACCCGGCCCTTCGAGCTCTTCGGGGCGCCGGGCCTCGACGGTCATCGTCTCCACGCCGCCCTCCGCTCGGAAGGGGGGCCGGCGGGCCGCGCGACCCTCGAGGGGGCGGTGCTGCGGGAGGCCAGCTTCCGGCCGATGTTCCAGAAGCACGCGGGCCGGACCTGCGGGGGGCTCTTCCTCCACGTGACCGATCGTGAGCGCTTCGACCCCTTCCGCTTCGGCCTCCACCTGATCCACACCGTCGCCACCTGCTTCCCCGAGGTCTTCGCCTGGCGGGAGAAGGCCTACGAGTTCGTGGAGGAGATCCCGGCCATCGACCTGCTCACCGGCTCGGCGGCCTTCCGCGAGGCGGTGGAGGCGGGGAGGGCCCTCGACGCGATCTTCGCCGAGCAGGAGGAGGCCGAGGCCGCCTTCCGCTCGGCAAGGGAAGCCTTCTTGCACTATTCCTAGAGGGGCGATGGCTTCACCTCCTTCCAGCGAGCCCGAGCACCCCTCTCCGCCGGAGCGGAGGGAGGACCGCGACCGGGTGCTGGTCGCCGAGGACAACGATCTCCTCGGAGAGCACGTGAGCCGGATCCTCTCTCCCTACTGGGAGGTCATCCTCTGCCGGAACGGCGAGCAGGCCTGGCGGACGACGAGGGAGCAGCTGCCGGACCTCGTCCTCTCCGACGTGATGATGCCGGGGATGGACGGCATAGAGCTCTGCGAGCACATCAAGCAGGACCCGGCGACCCGGGAGATCCCGGTGGTCCTGGTGACGGCGCTGGGGGAGATCGAGGATCGCCTCCGGGGCTTCGACGCCGGCGCCGACGAGTACGTCACCAAGCCCTTCGCCGCGCGGGAGCTGGTCGCCCGGCTCCGGGTGCTCCTCGAGCTGCGCCGGGCCAAGCGACGCCTCGAGAAGCACACCGAGAGTCTGGAGCGGCTGGTGGACGCGCAGGTCGGACACATCCTGGAGCAGAACCAGAAGCTCACCCGGGCGAACCGCCAGATGGAGGACTTCCTGGCGGTGGCCGCCCACGACCTGCGCTCTCCGCTCGTCTCCATCAGCGGCTTCGTCGATCTGCTGCGCGGGTACCTCGGGGATCCCATCCCGGAGGAGGTGAGCGAGGCCCTCGGCCGGATCGACGTGAACATCGACTGGATGGCCAACCTCACCGCTCGCTTGCTCTCCCTCTCCACCGTCCACACGGCTCGCGACGAGCGCCGGATGGTGGAGCTCGCCGTCCTCTTCGAGAGCGTCGCCCTTCGCACGCACGAGACCGTGGCCCGCGCGGGGGGATCGCTCTCGATCGAGGCGACCGATCGCCAGATCCCCGGCGATCCGGTCCACCTGGAGGAGGCCCTGGTCAACCTGATCGAGAACGCCACCAAGTACCGTAGCCCTCGGCGCCCCCTCCAGGTCAGCCTGCGGGTGCTGGACGACCCTCCGGGCGACTCGTCCTTCGCGGAGATCGTGGTCGAGGACAACGGCCGCGGGATCCCTCCCGCGCACCGGGAGCGGGTCTTCGAGCCCCTGGTCCGCCTCGAGACCGGGGTGGGGCAGGGCGCCGGCTTCGGCCTCCACATCGTGCGTCGGGTCGCCGAGACGGCGGGCGGCCGGGTGTGGATCGAGGGGGAGGAGGGCGAGGGGATCCGGGTCCACCTGCGACTCCCCACCCAGCTCGTCCCGGAGGGAGAGGAGGGGCCGCGCGATGGCTGAGGTCGCCCTCTTCGGGGGCTCCTTCGACCCCCCCCACCTCGGGCACGCCTACGTGATCACCACGGTGCTGGCCCGCGAACCGGTGGAGGCGGTCTGGCTGCTGCCCACCCACTCCCACGCCTTCGGCAAGCGGCTGGCCGACTTCGAGCTGCGCCGGCAGATGTGCGAGGCCCTGGCCTCGATCTTCGGCGGGCGGGTGCGGGTCGATCCCATCGAGGCCGAGCTGGCCGCGGCGGCCGGCAGCGAGGCTCACGCCTCTCGCACCGTCGAGACCGTGGCGGCGCTCAAGGAGCGGTACCCCGAGCTCGACCTCGCCTGGGTGATCGGCTCGGACCTGGTGGACGAGGTGCCGACCTGGAGGGAGCCCGAGCGGCTCCGCTCCCTCTGCCGCTTCGTGGTGGTGGACCGGGCGGGGCACGGCGCCGGTGAGGGGGTGCCGATCCCCGACGTCAGCTCCACCGAGGTGCGGGCCCGGCTCGCCGCGGGCCAGAGCGTGGATCACCTGGTCCCGGCCCGGGTCGCGAAGCTGGCCGGGGCGGCGGCCCACTACCGCCGCGGCTGATCAGCGCCGCCCGGCCAGGCGCCGGCTGCGGGCGATGAGCAGCTCGTAGACCTTCCGCAGGTCGGCCGGCAGGCCCCGCAGGGCCTCCCGGTGAGCGGCGAGGACGGCCTCGTCGCCCCGGGCCACCGGCCCGGTCAGGGCGCGCGCTGGATCTCCCTCCCGCTCGATCGCCTCGAGGACGCCCCGGGAGAGGGCGAGCAGCCCCGAGAGGGCGTCGTCGCGGGAGAGCCCCGCCCCGGCCGCCAGCTCGAGGGAGGCATCCATGAGCGCGCAGAGGTTCCCGGCGGCGTTCACCGCGGCGGCGTGGTAGCGCGCCCGGGCCCGGGGGCCCCCCGCGAGGGTGGCGGTGCGCAGGGAGAGCGCGCCGGCCAGCGCCTCCAGGAGGGGCAGGGCCTCCGCCTCGCCCTCGAGCACGGCGAGGGTGCCCGGCAGCCGGGCGAGGTCCTCGGCGGGATCGACGAAGGCCCGCAGGGGGTGGAGCGAGCCCACCGCCGCGCCCTCCCGGGCGCAGGGCTCGAGCACCGAGAGGTCGAGGGCACCGGCGCAGTGGGCCACGGTCTGCCCCGGGCCGATCCGCCCGCGCTCGGCCAGGCGGCGCGCCAGGGAGCCGAGGGCGTCGTCGCCGGCGCAGAGGAGCACGAGGTCCGCCTTGCGGATCCCGGGCGGCAGCTCCCCGCCGCTGCAGGGGCCGTGGGTGAGCCCCCGGAGGAGGCGGCGGGTCTGGCGGGCCCGGGCCTCGCCGCGGTTCCAGGTGCCGGCGAGGCGGAAGCCGCCCGCGCCGCGGGCGAGCGCCAGCGCCAGGGTCCGACCGAGTCGACCGGCGCCCACGACGAAGACGCCGCGCGGCCCGGCCGGGCTCATCGCGCGACGCCGACCTGCGGGGGAAGGCAGTCGAAGCGCAGCTCGTCGCGCTCGCTCACCGCGATGGTGATCGTGAGCCCCCGCTCGATCTCGCCCCGGAGGATCCGGTCGGCCAGGGGCGCCTCGACCAGGCGCTGGATGGTCTGCCGCATGGGCCGGGCGCCGAGCTCGACGTCGTAGCCGCCGTGCTCGAGGAGGTGGGTGATGACCTCCTCGCCGGCCTCGAAGACGATCTCCCGCTCGGCCGCCAGCTTGCGGCTGCTCTCCTCGAGGAGGAGGCGGGCGACGGAGCGCACCTCGACGGGGGTGAGGGGTGAGAAGGTGAGGCGCTCGTCGATGCGGTTCCAGAGCTCGGGGGGCAGGGACTTGCGCGCCAGCTCCAGGGCCCGGCTCTGGTTCTCGGCCTGACCCTCGTCGGCGTTCGCCCCGAAGCCCACCCGGCCGCCGCTCTTGGCGAAGGCGGAGGCGCCGAGGTTGGAGGTGAGCAGCACGACGGTGTGGGTGAAGGAGACCTGCCGGCCGCGGCCGTCGGTGAGGTGACCCTCGTCGAGGACCTGGAGCAGGAGCTGGAGCACGTCCCGGTGGGCCTTCTCGATCTCGTCGAGGAGGAGGACGCAGAAGGGGCGGCGGCGGACGGCCTCGGTGAGCTGGCCGCCCTCCTCGTGGCCGACGTAGCCCGGGGGGGAGCCGATGAGGCGCGCCACCGTGTTCGGCTCGCCGAACTCGCTCATGTCCACCCGCACCAGGGCCTCGGGGCCTCCGTAGAGGAAGTCGGCCAGGGCCTTGGCGAGCTCGGTCTTGCCCACGCCGGTGGGGCCGAGGAGGAGGAAGGAGCCCATCGGGCGGTGGGAGTCGAAGCCGGCGTAGTTGCGCCGCACGACCTCCGCGACCCGCTGCAGCACCTCGCGGTGGCCGATGATGCGCTTGCCGAGGGCCTCCTCCATCTCGAGGAGGCGCTCCTGATCGGTGAGGAGGAGGCGCTCCTCCGGGACCCGCGCCGTCTGGGAGATCACCCGGGCGATGTGCTCGGGGGTGACCTCCTCGTCGCCCTGCCGGCGGGCCCGGGAGCCCGCCAGGTCGATGACGGCGATGGCCTTGTCGGGGAGGCAGCGGTCACTGACGTAGCGCTCGGCCAGGCGGGCAGCGGTCTCGAGGGCCTCGCGGCGATAGGGCACGCGGTGGTGGGCCTCGTAGCGCTCGATGATGCCCTCGAGGATCTTGCAGGTGTCCTCGACGCTCGGCTCGGGGACCTGCACCGGCGTGAAGCGCCGCTCGAGGGCGGCGTCCGACTCGATGAACTTGCGGTACTCGTCGTGGGTGGTGGCCCCGATGCAGGGGAACTCGCCGCGCGAGAGGGCGGCCTTCAGCTCGTTGGCCGCGTCCTGGGGGCCGTCGCCGGTGGCCCCGGCGCCGATGAGGGTGTGGATCTCGTCGATGAAGACGATGACCCGGCCCCCCGAGAGGCGCACCTCGTCCTTGATGCCGTTGAGCTTCTCCGAGAAGGAGCCCCGCAGGTGGGTGCCGGCGAGGATCGAGGCCATGTCGAGCTCGATGATGATCTTCTCGCCGATGGGGCCGGCGCGTGCGCCGAGCTCGAGGGCGGAGAGGGCGAGGCCCTCGACGATGGCGGTCTTGCCGACGCCCGGCTCGCCGACGAGCACCGGGTTGTTGGTGCGGCGCTTGCCGAGGATGTCGATGACCTCCTCGACCTCCTTCTCGCGGCCGACCAGGGGATCGAAGGCGCCCTGGTGGGCGAGGCTGGTGAGGTTCCGGCCCAGGCTGGTCAGCCAGGGGTACTGCTCGGGGTCCAGCTCGTGGGGGCCGGAGAGCTCCTCTTCGGGCTCGGGAGGGAGGTGGGCCTCCTCCAGGGGCTCGGGCTCGGCGCGGGCCTGGCCCTGCGCCTCGGCCCGGCGCTCCTCCTCGGACTGCGTGGCCGGCTGGTCCCAGCGGCGGCGGCTCGGCTGCGGCCCCGGACCCGGCTCGACGGTGTGGGCCGAGGACTGGGGGGCCGGCTGGGCGCTGCCTCGCTTGCCCGGGAAGCGTCCCCGCTCGGGGGTGCGCCGCGGTGGGCGCGGCGGTGGATCGACCCGGTAGCGGCGGGGGAGGGTGCCGGTGAGGAGGCTCATCGCCTGGTTGCGGGTGGCGACGATGTCCAGGCCCGCGCGGGCGAGCACCCGGTGGGCGGCGATCTCGCGGGTGCGCAGGAAGGCCACCAGCAGGTGGAGGCAGCCGGCCTCCCGGCTGTTCATCTGCCGGGCCAGGGTGTGGGCCCGCGAGACGAGGTCGTCGATGATCTCCTGACCCTCGCCGACCACCCGCTTCACGGCCTCGAGGACCCGGTCCTCGTCCACCCCGCGCTCGCGCAGGAGGATCTCCGCGGGGTTGGGCACGGTGAAGAGCGCCAGCAGCACGTGGGTGCTGGAGAGGGTCTGGCCCACGTTGTGGGCGATGTCCGTGGCCTCTTCTAGGACCAGCTCGAGATCTGGGGAGTTGCGCGTTCGCATGTTCGTGAGGATTCGCGACCGGAACGCCTCACCCGATCACTCGCCACCGTCCGGCGGAGGCGCGCGAAGTATGGCATGGGGATCGGGTGGCAGCAACGCGCCCTTCCGGGGCCGGATCCGGGGCCTCGGCGCCTCCTGCGTCGTCAGCCGGGACCGGATGCGGTAGAAGCCGCGCCATGTCCGTGCTCACCATTGGCATCGCTGGCGGAACCGCCTCTGGCAAGTCCACTGTCGCCCGGCGCATCGCCGTGGCCCTCGCCGGTCACCCGGTGGTCTTCCTCGATCAGGACGCCTACTACCGGGAGCTCGATCACCTCTCGGAGGAGGAGCGGGCGAAGATCAACTTCGACCACCCGGACGCCTTCGACGTCGAGCTCCTCGTCGAGCACATCCGCTCCCTCAGGGAGGGGAGGGGGGTCGAGAAGCCGGTCTACTCCTTCACCCACCACACGCGCACCGAGGAGACCATCCCCCTCGAGCCCGGCCCGGTGGTGGTGGTGGAGGGGATCCTCGTCCTCTCCCTCCCGCCGGTGCGCGAGCTGCTCGACCTGAAGATCTACGTCGACACCGACGACGACGTGCGCGTCGCCCGCCGGATCGAGCGCGACGTCCGCGAGCGCGGCCGGACCTTGAGCGGCGTCATCGAGCAGTACTTCGACACGGTCCGCCCCATGCACTGGAGCTTCGTCGAGCCCTCGAAGCGCTACGCCGACGTGATCATCCCCCACGGCGGGCACTCCGACGCCGCGGTGGGGATGGTGGTCGACACCATCCGCGCCCGCCTGGACCGCTGACCTACTGCTCGATCGCGGCCGGGTAGAGCTGGATCGGGGAGGGGGTGTGCCGGGGGCGGCCGCTCTTGGCGATCGCCCGGCGCAGGGTGCGCTGGAGGTTCTTCACCAGGGCCTCCAGGCTGCCCGAGCCGCGCTCGAGGTTGCGGCGGAAGAGGGCGATGGTCTGGCCCTCGCCGGTCTCCCGGAGATCCCAGAGCGCCAGCGGCGAGAGGGGGCCCAGGCGCCCCCGAGGAGGCAGAGCCTCGACGACGATCTCGAAGCGGCGGATCCGCGACTTCCAGGCCGGGGCGAGCTGCTCGATCGCGCGCTCCACGGCTCCCTCGAAGGTCCGCGTGGTCGAGAGGAAGGGGGTGGGGAAGGTCTCCGGATCGAGGCGGCGGGCGCGCTCGGCGTGGCGGAGCGCCTCGTCGGACTCCCCGAGGTGCTCGGCGATCAGGCCGAGGTACCAGTGAGCCAGGGCCTCGTCGGGCTCCAGGGCGAGGGCGAGGTCGAAGCACTCGGCGGCGGCCTCCAGGGCGCCGAGCTCGAAGTGGGCCATGCCCCGCTGGAGGTGGAGGTCGGTGTTCTCCTCGGCGTCGAAGCCGGCGAGGCGCACGACGGCCTCCGCCGGGCGGCCGAGGCTGGTCAGCGCCCGGGCGCAGGTCAGCGCGAACTCCAGGGTCAGCCCCTCGTCCTCCTTGCGGGCGGCGAGGGTGCCCCCGAGCTCGCCGAGCGCCAGCGCCTCCTCCAGGGCCGGAGCGTCGGTCGAGAGCTCACCGGTGAGGAGGTCGCAGAGGCCGAGGAGGAGCTCGGGATCACCGGGGGCCAGGGTCAGGCCCTCGTGGAAGGCCCGATCGGCGGCCCGCGGCTGCCCGAGGGCGGCCAGGGAGGCCGCCAGGTAGTGGTGGGCCGGGACGGAGTCGGGGGAGAGGGCGACCGCCGTCGCCGCCGCATCCCGGGCGCGTTCGAAGTCCTGCTCGGCGTAGGCCGAGGCGGCCATCCGCAAGGTGTTCCGCAAGGTGGGTCGGCTCATCGCAGCGAGCCTATCCGACGGATCGACCCTTGCCGAATTTGTGGCCGCTCCTGGGGGGGGAACGTGGTAGGGGTCGGGCATGGGACTGCACGCTGGGAGGTCTCGGAGGGGCGGGCGCGAGGCGCAGGGCGTGCTCTACGCCATCCTCCGCTGCGGCAAGTTCCGCTGCGCCCTCGAGGCCCAGCAGGTGGAGGGCTTCGACGCCGCCGCCGAGGGGGAGCCCGTCCTGCCGCTGGCCGAGCGGCTCGGCCTGCCCAGCCTCCTCCCCGAGGGGAGGCTCGCCGAGCACGTGCACCTCGTCGGGGGAGGGCTGCCGCTCCTGGTCGACGAGGTCGAGACCATCCTCAACCCGGGGAGCGCGACGGTGATGGAGCTGCCGACCCTCACCCGCCTCTCCCGGCCCGTCTTCCGGGGGGTCCTCTGCCTGGAGGACGGCGCGATCCTCCCGGTGCTCGACGTCGAGGTGTTGCGGGCGATGGACGCGGAGGTGCGGGGGTGATCGAGCGGGTGCTCCTGGTGCGCGCGGGCGCCGACCGCTTCGGGATCCCGCTCTCCCTCTCCCTCGGGGTGGTGGACGCGCAGGTCACGCCGCTGCCCTGCACCGCGCAGGAGCAGGCCGGCCTGCTCCTCCACGAGGGGAGCCTCTTCCCGGTCTTCGATCCGGCCCCGCTCCTGGAGCTCCACTCGCCCCTCCTGACCGGCGCGATCGCCGTCCTCCTCGAGGTCGCCGGCGAGCCCCTGGCGCTCCTCTGCGACGGGGTGGAGGGGACGGCCCCCCTCGATCCGCAGACGGGTCTCACCGAGGGCGGGCTGGCCCCCATCGACCTGCCCGCGGCCTTCCCCGAGCTCTCGGCCGGCGGCGGCCGCTGAGGCCTCCGCCGCCGCTCGGGTCATCCGATCGTAACCTGCCAGGAATTCAGGCTTTTGGACCGGAAACGGGCCCGTCAGCTTGTTGACACCCTCCTGGAACGCGAGTACGGTCGCCGAGCGTTTTTTTGGTCGGATTCCCTTTGCATTTACCGTGTTTGGAGGCTGCCGTGGGGCCTCGAGACCGTGGCCTGACCCGGGTGGGGTAGGCCCAAGGAGCGTCAAGGATGTCCAGGATCCTGCTCGTGGCAGACGACAGCAAGACCATGCAGAAGGTGGTTCAGATCACCTTCGACCGCACCGACTACGAGGTGGTCGTCGTCGACGATGGGAACGCGGCGGTGCAGAAGGCGCGCGAGGTGCAGCCCGCCGTGGTCCTCCTCGACGCGGTGATGCCTGGTCTGAGCGGCTACGATGCCTGCCAGACCCTCAAGCAGGATCCGGCCACCGCTGGCTCCAAGGTCCTCTTGCTCGCCGGCACCCACGAGCCCTTCGACGAGGGGCGGGCGACCGCCTCCGGGGCCGACGGCTTCATCACCAAGCCCTTCGAGACCCAGGCGCTGATCGACAAGGTCAACCTGCTCGTGACGGGCGCCAAGGGCGAGCCGATGCCGAGCGCGATTCCCGGCATGGCTGCCCGCCCGGTGGTTCCGGCGCCGGCGCCCGTGCCTCCGGCCGCCCCGGCCCCGGCCCCGGCTCCGGCGGCGCCGACCTTCTCGCCCACGCCGGCAGCACCGGCTCCCGCTCCGGCGGCCCCGGCTGCGCCGAGCTTCGCGCCGACGCCGGCCGCCCCCCCGGCGGCTCCGGTCCCGGCCCCCGCCGCC